>JAHZFY010000035.1:7975-11447 GCA_019421105.1 bacterium | reverse complement strand
CAACAGTAGATGCATAAGTACCATCTTTTTGTAATTCATAGATAGTTAATCCAGTTTCAGAATTGATTGCAACTGTCTCATTGTTGATGTTAATTGCGTTTTCATCTGCTGTAACATGCATTGTGGATGTTTCGGTCATTAAAGGTTCAGATGTTGGATCGTGTGTTGGGGTTTCGCCAACTAAACTTGCAGCATATACATTAGTTGTAACTGTCGCTTCATCTGTATAATTTAATGTTGCTCCTCCAAAATTATCCTTTGCCCATTGTCCTAACTCATTTAATTTTGGGATGGCGCCGTTAGCGCTATATTCATCTAACATTGCTACAGAGGATGTTCCAATATCATAAACATCATACACTTCAACATAATCACCAGTTTCTTCATCGGTATAGACATTAAAGTATAATTTTAATGCGCCATCTACAGCTGCTAAACTCATGTAGTTAATATCTTCATGAGTCATAAATCCCCATCCAAGGACGCCAATCATCATGTCTAGATAAATAGTGTTAGAAATTTTGATTGCATCATGAGTTTCATCATAACCACCTAAATCACCAGCTGTTAAAGTTAAATCATATTCAACATGTTCAACTGGGCCAGGATTTACTTGCAAAGTGGATGCATCATTTACATCTCCAATAGTGTATGCATACCAGTTTCCATCCGATAGTTTGATTTCTCCATATGTTTCTGCTGTTCCTAATATTTCTAATGAATAAAAGTAATAATTCTCCGTTTGAATTGATTTATTCATCATAAATTCGGCTCCACCATAAATACTCCAATTTGTTGATAAATTAGCAAGCAGTGGTAAAACTTTTTCTTTTGCTAATTCTTCTGGTGTTTTTTCTACTGTTGTAGTAGTGGTCGTTGTTGGTTCTGTTCCTGGTTTTTCAGTAGTAGTTGGTTTTTCAGTTGCGCATCCAGCTACAACCAAAAGCATGGATACGCTTAAAATACTTAATGTTTTAAGTTTCATACAATTATCCCTCCAAATCTTAAAACAAAAAACCGCTAATTAATAGACGTATAAGAGCGATTTATAAATTTATGGCATTACTTTATTCCTTTTTTAAACAAATGTAAACAATTTTTTTATATTTTTCTTTTCAAATATTTGAGATATTTTGTCAAAATATACTATTTTGTTTTTTGTATATTTTTTAAAAAATTATGCATATGATTTTGATATTGCTAAATCTTAAAAAAATATGAGGATTATAGATGAATTAATACATTTTAGTAATCAAATGGGTATTGCGTAATTACTTTGGATGTTTTATATTCAAATAATCAAAGGAGAAATAAGATATAACAAAAATGTTATTAATTTAACCAACGTTAATCTTATATAAAAAATATGAAAGCATTAAAGATATTTTTAATTAGTCTTGCGGTTCTTGTAGCAGTTGTTGGATGCACAGTTATTGGTGGATACATTTATGTGCGTTCCGTATATGATATAGATTTATTTAATACGGCTAATCAATTAAAAATTCTTACTGAAGAAGTGGATGAAGATAAGTTGTGTCCAAATGCCTTTAAAGATGAAGATTTAGTTGAACTAAAAAATATTGTTAATTCTGAAATTGATGGGCTTATTAAAGTTGAAGATGGAAAAGGATATAATGGTTATTATATCGATTTTAAAGCTTTATTAGGCGAATCTTTTTCAAAACCAATATCTCTTTCTGAAAAACAAGTTGGAGCTCTTGCTCAAATGGTTTTTTATGAACAAACTGGTGGAAAGCTTACATTAGGCGATAAAGAAACCACTGCCTCAATTGATCAAATCGATTTTTCTGAAATTCCAGAAGATGGAAGCGCAAACTTTAACGTAGTTTGTAAAATCGATCTCATTCCTTTTAAAGAAAGCATGAAGGGTTTTCCATATGATCTTTTTACAAAATATATACCAAATAATTTATATATTTCATCAACCGTTAAAATAAATAAAGATTTAAGCGATGGACTTAAATATTCTTTATCTCATGTTGGTTTAGGTCTTAACAATTTAAATCATGATGATACCGCTGATTTATTCCATACGTTAGATGTTTTATTAAAAATCGGCAGTGCAGAAACCGTAAATATGAATATTGGAACAGCGGCAACAAATGCACTTATTGGAAATATAGATAATATCGGTTTTGCTTATTCTTTAAAAGCAGTTGGTGCTACGGCATTTTATTTTGGAAATATAGAATTTGAAGGAAATGCCATCGACTTTTTTACAGTTGTTTAATTTAAATAACTGAATATTTTATAAAGAACATTGTTCTTATGCCAAAGAACACCCATTATAAAATGTATGATTTAATATATAGCTAAAGAAAGTGGGTTTTCTATTTATGAAATTTTGTGATAAGTTAAAACAATTAAGATTAAATAAAAGCATCACTCAAAATGATTTAGCGGATGCCATATACATCTCTAGATCAATGATTGCAAAATATGAAAGTGGTGCTGCATATCCTACAAAAGATAATATCGAAAAAATAGCTCTTTATTTTAATGTTTCATTATCTTATTTAGTTGATGAAGATGAAACTGTTCAATTGTCTTTAGAGTCCCATAAAACAATTAACATAGTTAAAAGGATTATATTAATTCTAGGGATAATCATATGTTTATCATTTATAATCGTAGCGTTTATTCCTATTTTAAAAGGATTTAAATATGTTTATCCGATTCCACCAGGACAAATCCAACCTGATAAAGAATATTTCACATGGAGTATTGTTTATGCAACGTTTATCAACAATAATCCGATCGCTATAATTACGGTTATCACATGCATCATAAATATTGGATTGTATTTGGTTTGGCTTTTCATAAAATCGATTAAAAATAGTGTCAAAAATATGTTATTCATCATCAGCAATATAACGTTTTTCATTAATATCGTTTTGATTTTGGTTTCAATAATATTTGCTTGTTCATATGTATTATAGTTTGATTATCAAACTAAAATATAAGATAAAACTATATTTATTTAATTTAAAATGATAAAATACACAACGTGGTTTTATTATGAAAATTAAAAAGATTTATTATGGGTTATTAATAACTCCTTTATTATTTAGTTGCGCTGATTTAAATAGCAGCAGTTTTTCTAGTGAAAGTTTTAGTAGCGATACTTATACTTCTGAATCTAGTAGCAATGATAGCGGTAGTTTAGAAACTTCTTCAGATACTTCAACAAGTGATGATACATCTACGTTGCCTCCTGTTGACTATGTAGTAGTGTTTGCTCCGATTCATTATTCGCATATATATGCTTGGGAAGATGATGGAACTAAAATTTTAGGAGATTGGCCTGGAATCAATATGAAGGCATATGATGATACTTGGAATATGTATGATTTTATTGGATATTCCATTCTTAATGTTATTTTTAATATCGGTTCTAATGTTGACCAAACAATGGACCTTCACATTAATGAAGCTGGGTATTATTGGTATT
>JAHZFY010000035.1:0-7965 GCA_019421105.1 bacterium | reverse complement strand
ATAACGAATTACATAAAACCAAACCAGGTGAAAACGAGCCCGATATTCCAAAACCTCCATATGTTGAAGCTCAATCATGGAAAGATTTTAAATTTTGGGACGAATATCCTAAGTCACACTGGACAATAATTAATAAATATAAAGGTGATAGAGTAGATTTTAGACAAGAATCGATTTATTTTGCCATTACGACACGTTTTTATGATGGAGATTCTTCAAATAACATGGAATGTTGGGATGGAAAAAATCCTCCAAGCGACCCAGCCTGGCGGGGTGATTTTAAAGGTCTTATTGAAAAAATGGACTATATCAAGGCTTTAGGATTTACTTCTATTTGGATTACACCTGTTGTAGAAAATGCATCTGGATATGATTATCATGGATATCATGCTTTAAATTTTGAAAAAGTTGATGAAAGATATTTGTCTCAAGACGTCGATTTTCAAGATGTGATAAACGCTGCTCATAGCAAGGATATGAAGATAATATTAGATGTTGTTTTTAACCATACCGGAAACTTTGGAGAAACAAATATTTTTCCTATGTTTGAAAAAGATGGTGATTTATCTTCTTTTGATTGCATGAAACAAACTCCAAATAGTCCATTACCAAGCAATTATGATTCATTAAATGCTGGTCAACAATACGATGCTAGAATTCAAGCCATGAAAACAGAAAAAGGTGATCCAAAAGGTATTTATCATCATTATGGTAATTTTTCATGGGAAACTTTTGGTGAACAAGTAGCCCAAATAGCGGGTGATTGTGTTGATTTAAATACTGAAAATCCTGAAGTCGCAGAGTACTTAGTCAAGTGTTATGGCGAATTTATAAAAATGGGTGTGGACGCTTTTAGAATTGATACTATGAAACATATTTCACGTTTGACTTTGAATAATTATATTTTTCCGGCTTTATATGAATATGCTAGACGATGTGGGAACGAAAACTTTTTCATGTACGGAGAAGTTTGCACACGTGTTAGAGAAGTTTGGAACCACAATATTCCTGCGTTAAGCGCTCCATTTTATACATGGAAAGAAGAAAAAGAATATCCATGGGGCGATGCAAAAACAAATTATGAATCAATTGAAAAAGCCTATAATGACAATAAAGAAGTATCAAATGAAAGAACTTCAACAAACGCGTTATTAAATGGTTTAAATTATCATAAACCAAATCATGAAGCGTCAAGCGGTGTTGGTGTTATTGATTTTCCAATGCATTGGAATTTTCAATATGCAAAAGATGCATTTAAAGTAGCGGTAAATAATGACAAATACTATAACGATTCAACATATAACATCATGTATGTAGATTCTCATGATTATGGTCCAGATGGTATTTCTACAATCCGTTATAACATGGGTACTGATGCATGGGCTGAGAATTTATCGTTGATGTTT
The DNA here is from genome assembly GCA_019421105.1 of bacterium. Taxonomy (GTDB): domain Bacteria; phylum Bacillota_I; class Bacilli_A; order RFN20; family CAG-826; genus CAJOOD01. The sequence goes on along the minus strand of JAHZFY010000035.1, from coordinate 6,559 downwards.
ACTTTCCGTGGTATCCCTTGTTTATGTTATGGAAGTGAAATTGAATTTCAAAAAGGTAAATTGATTGATCAAGGACCTAATTTGCCATTAAATGAAACTGGTCGAGCTTATTTTGGTGATCATTTAATGGGCGAGGTAACCGCCTATGATTTTGGAGAATATAACGCTAGTGGTACCATTAAAACAACATTAGATTCAACACTATCTCAACACATAATTAAACTAAATAAAATTAGGCAGTCTATTCCAGCGTTATCTTTAGGCCAATATACAACAAAAGGTTGTAGTGGTGAAATGAGTTTCATTAGAAGATATACTTCATCTAGTGTTGATTCTTTAGCACTAGTTACTGTTTCAAGTGGTGCATCATTTTCAAACATTCCAAATGGAACATATGTCGATGTTGTCACTGGAAATAAAAAAGTAGTAACAAATAACACTTTATCAACTGAACCTATCGGCAAGGGAAATTTAAGAGTCTATGTATTAGACACTTTCAATAACAATGAATTGACTAAAATTGGTAACACCACAAAATATCTAAGATAGCGTTAATTAATATTCTTTAATTTAATTGGCATCTTCTAGTTTTTTATATTTATTGGTTAAATAAAATATCCATTCACCGCAGCAAACAAAATCTATTATTTTGGAAACATATTTGTTGCCAAATACTAGTATAATAATCAGTGAAGCTGATAAACTAATTATAATATTTAAAGCAAAATCATAATTTAAAGTGCCAATAGATTTTAATATAAAACCATGAAGAATATATATCGGTAAAGTATTCATGCCGATATGAGAGACAATCGGTATTTTTTGTTTTGGCAATAACATTAATAATGATAAAATCCATATCATTGATAAAGCGTATATAAATATTTTGATCGCAGGATTATAATGCGCAGATGCATACGAATAAGAACCATAAAGCATATATTTATTAAATGGAAAATTAATTATCATGTAAATTAATAATGGCATAATTAAAAAGGATATAATTTTAAGTGCAATAATGGATTTTAACTTCATATTTTCACATAAAATCAATTCATTAAACACTTTTGAATTTTTAAGATAATATCCTAAAAAGAATATTGGCATAAAAGTAAAAATTCTAGATAAAGAAAAATTATAACCAATCCAATTGCTATATCCAGCAATTAAAGATAAAGAAAAAAGCAATATCAATATCAAAAACTTTTTATATCTTTCTTTAACATCAAAAAGTGGTATAAGCATATAAAAAATAATCAGAGCAAAAAGATACCACATTATCCATGTTGGCCTAAAATAATCAATATGAAAATTACCAGATTTAATGCTGTTAGTTACTTCCCATATTGTTTGAAATACAAAATAACAAATAGCTAGTTTTAATATTTTCTTCTTATCAAATTTAGCCAAATAACCGCTTAAAAAAATAAATGCAGCCATATGGAAAGTATATATGACAATGTAAATTTCTTCTCCACCTTTAAACATTTCTAAAAAATGTCCAAATACAACTAATAAGATTAAAATAAAACGAAGAGTGTTAATTTTTTCTATTTTTTGCATACAATCTAATGATAAAAAAGTATCAATAGTTAATCAACACCTTTTCTTTACGTTGAAAATTATATATATTATTCAATAAATATTTACACATTGCTATCTTTCATATAAAATTATACCAAAATTGAAGGGAGACTTTTTATGAAAAGAGCAAAGTATTTTTTGTTCTTAGTTTCGTCGATGTTGCTAGTTGGATGCGTTGGCAATCCTCCTGATAAGTCTACAACAACCGAAACTACTGAGGACAAAACAACCACAACGACAACAGAATATGTCCCACCTACATTTTCTAGTGAACAATTTAAAGATTTATCTGGAAAATATTTTGGACATAATAATGTAATTAATGTAACTAATGAAAAAACGGTTATAGAAGGTGATTTAAATTTAGATTTAATCCCTACTAAACTCGAAGTTAAAAAAGTAAATATTAGCGAAGAAAAAACCGCTGATATTACATATGTTTATTATGAATCAATCATCAATCCTTCTACTTATTGCTTGCATTTATCTGAAGACGAAAAACAAGTACTAGTTTTAGAAGAATTAAAAGATGGAAAATATAATGAAGTATTAACATTTATGCCTTCTATTGAATTTATGGCGGGATGTTATTCTTTTGATGGAAGCGGCGATCCGTTTAATTTGGTATTAACATTTGGCGATTATTATGATTCTAATATCGATGCTTTTACAGTAGGATATGGTTACACTACCAGTTTATTTACCACAACTTATTATGCAAAAACATATAAAGTTAACAAAGATAATACCACAAAAGTAATGATGGATATTTATGATTTTGATGAATATTTATTTTATTCATTTGAAGTCAAAAAAACTGAAAATTCCATCCATTTATATGATTATTCATTTTCTGATGATCCTTCATATGTAAGTGATCCTGCCTTTATGAATACGTCATTATTTACCACTAAATCAGAGAATTTAATTACAAGTATTGATGTAGTTAATAAAAATATTACCTTTGATACCGCTGATGCAGTTGGGTATGAAATGGTGGTAAGAGATGATGGATCTTTTATGAAGACCACTTATTTAAATAAAGAAGTATTGTTACAATCTACTCCTTACGGTGTAATTTTTGAACTTGAAGGCGTTAAAGAACATTATGTTTTTGATGACGCCAGTGGATTAGATGGCGAATATAAATATCGCGATATTACATTTGATTTTGATGCAATTATTGAAACTTTAACCATCAATGGAAAGAATCAGGAATTTACATATGTCATTTATGACAATCATAAAGGCATTAAAACTAAAATTAATGGTAACGATGCTTATTTTAGAGCTAATACTTCAAATGTTTCTATTAAAGCTAATTTAAATGGCGAAGTAGTGTATTTTTTAAATGAGTCTGAATATTTAGGCAAATTCAATAATGCGTATGTTTATATCAATAAAGATAAAGTAGATGCAATTGAAATTGATGAGAACTTAAACGTTAAATATTTAGGAAAAGAAGCAAAAGGATATTTTGTTTATACTCCTACATTAAATAATCCATATGTTGAATTTAAAATTAATAATGATACTTATCAATTCATGATCTTACAAGAAAATATTGGGTCTTATGTTTTAAAACAAGGAGATAAAACTACTCCGTTTTTTATCAAAACATTAGTTGAATCAACATATGATCAATACACATCTCATCATCAAGTTGAAATCGTTTATAACAAAGAAGGTTTGACATATAAAGGACAAAAAGTGGATTACTCGATTGAACCATATTATGTTGAATATTATTTTACATATACTTATGCAATGAAATTCACATTGGATAATAAAACCCATATTTTACAACTCGGTTTAAATGGTTTAATTAATGAATATATTGTCACTAATGATGGCGATAAATTCATAACATCATATGTCAATTACGATGTATATTTAGGTTTAATCGGCACATATACATTCAATGGCAAATTTGGACCTGAATCATTTACTTTAACTGATGATGGACATTTTTACGCTGATACTGCTAACGATGCAGGGGATGGTTTAGAATACGGTGTTGAATATACTTATAATTTATCTTTAAAAGCAAATGCGGATGGAACTTCAACACCTATTATCGCTTTCTATTATCCAAAGCTAGATACAACTATTTATCTATATAAACAGGGCCATGCTTTATTAGCCTTCAACCTTAAATACGTCGCTGATTACATCTTTAAATATCAAGGTGTATATTTTACTGAAGCGATGGACCATGCTGTTTATTTAGTTGAAGATGTTTTATATGTTGATGGTGTTAAAGCTGAAGTGAATAACATCGACCATAACAATGAAACAACAACATTTACATGTACAGTTGATAATAAAGCAACAGTGGTTACATTTACTATTAATAAGGATGTAAAAACTGTCACACTCACACAAGGCGAATTAACTTATACAGCCACTCGATATGATTTCAATGTTGAATTATTTGTTGGATCATACACACATAATGATAAAACTTATGAATTTAAAAAAGTCGTTGATCAATTAACTCAACTATCAAAATATGCATTCAGTGATGGATTTATGAATTATGATTATGTTGTATGTGCATATAATGGTCACGTCTGTGTGAAAATCTCGATTTTCTTTGACACATTCTACTTATATCTAGATGGCGATGTGGTTAAGATGGATGTTGTAAATAATATGTTACCTCCTCCGCCACCTCCTCCATTACCTCCAATGTAGGTTGTTAAAGGGCCACATATTAATATGTGGTCTTTTTTATTAACAAAATAAAAATTGTTTACATTTAAAAATGAGCGTGGCATAATTGTTAACAATCGAAGTTGTTTCAATACATATTGTTATGAAACATGCGAGATTCTATTTTTTATTTATAAAAAGGGGGAGAATAAATGAAAAAAAGAAACTATTTATTAGCCTTAACCTTGCTTAGTGTTGGTGTATTAGCAGCCTGTGCTCCTAACACCTCTTCTAGCAATACAGGCACAAATGGTGGTGAAACATCGACTAGTGAACCAACTACTACACCTGAACAAACTGAATTCAATATCGCTTTAGATGAAGGTTTAGGTAGTAAAATTACTATTTTAACTGCAAAAGGTGAAAATGGTTATAAAGCCGGTAGTACAGTTGAATTTAAAGTTGAAGTGACAGGGCAAGAATACGAAGTTAGCCAAGTCAAAATTAACGACAGAGTTTTAGATTCTGCAGAAACTTATGCCTTCGTTATGCCAAATCACGATATCACTATTTCTACAACTACTAAAGTGTTAGGTGGAAGCGATGTTTTAAATCCAAGCAAATTTACTACAGAGGCTTTTGATGCTTTACCTACTAGTGTTAAAACTTTAGATGAATTTTTGCTAACCACAAAAGAAAATAATGGTAAATATTTAAAAGAAGCTAGTTTTAAACAAACCACTACAGATCAAACTTCATATAACGATATGTATGATGTTAATGTTAAAGTTGGTAATAATGACATACTTTTAGTCGATGGTTTTTATTACACTAACGGAACTGATTTTAGAAAGACATATCATGAAGAACGCGGTATCAAAGATGGATATTATTATAGTTTAGTTAAAAAATCATCTTCTGGTACAGGCACTGAAGAAATTGATATTTTAAAATTGAGCAATGAAGAAACAATTGATACAAACTATGAAATTAAAGAAGCTGACGCTAATATCAATGTTAAATTCTTTGATGCATTCTCTATTTTAAGCAAAACATATTTTAATGCATCTTATGGATATAATTGGGAAACCGCAACTGTTACAAAAACATTAAGTGAAGATGAATTGCATGCAACTTATACAATTGTCGAATCTAAAGCCGGTTCTTATAGCAATGGCCATATTACCACTGTCAATATCGTTTTAGATGGTGATAATTTTGTCAGTGAAATTTCACTTGTTAAAAACGAATATGATTCTGAATCATACGTTGATGGTGTCTTACAAGACGGTGCACCTATTGTTTTAACTGAAACATTGACATATAACGCTACTAGAGGTTATAAACCTACATTCAATAGCAATGTTGATTTAAATAACTATGTTATGAGCGATTATGATTTATATACAAAAACTTATATTGATGGCAATTCATATTACTCCACTAATGGTGGTGAAACTTATGTTGGAGCTACATTAAGCTTTAAATTTATCAATAAGGATAATAATTTCACTCAAATCAAACCTAAATTAATTGGTTGTGGAGAAGGTGAAGAAGGCTTTATTGAAGATGACTTTGGTATCAAAGTTAAAAAAGAAGGCACATTCCATTTAGTTTTTGATAATGGCTTAGGTCAAACAAAAACATTTGAATTTACAGCAGTGTTACCTCCAGCAAGTGGCATTAGTGTTGATGCTGATAAAACTGAAATGGTGGTAGGTAGTACCGCTACAATTACTGCTAAAATTAAACCAGAAGGTGCTCTACAAGAATTTGTAGTTACAAAACTTGCTGATTCTGCAGATTATGATATCGTCGATAATAAAGATGGAACATTTACTGTTACCGCAAAACAAGCTGGTACAATCAAAATTAAATTCGCTTGTAAAGCAAATGAAGAATTAGCAAAAGAAATAACAATTACTGTATCTGAAAAACCTACATATGAAGCAGTGTATGAAACTATTACAACTAAGACTTTATACTGCGAAAAGGATTACTCTGATACATACAAATTAAACTTCAATGCTGATGGCACGGGCGTATTCCAAAATGAATATTCATCTTGGGGATCACCTGATATTACTTACACTTTATTTACATACACATTGAATAAAGATACATTAGAATTTGTCATCACACCTGTTGAAGGTGGTAATGGTAGCAATGTTTTAACAGGCATCCAAGCTGTGTCTGCTACTAAATTCAATGTTACATATGAATATTATAGCAGCGCTAAAACCATTACCATGGAAGCAATTGATAGAGTTGAACTTGGCAAATAATATCATTTAAATTTTGTGCAATTTAAACAGCTAGC
>JAHZFY010000034.1:7539-11941 GCA_019421105.1 bacterium | reverse complement strand
AGAGCGGATTATGTGGTCGTTGCTCCAGTTCATTATTTAGCCAGCATGGATTTTAGACCGATTATCGACCAACACGTCAATAAAGGTAGCAAGATTACCGCGGTTTATGTTCCTATTCATGATGGGAAAACTAATTTTACAAAATCGACATTAATAAATTTGAATAAGAACGAAACTGTCAAATCGTTTAAAAGAAATTCAAAAGTACATGATGAAATCAATGTATCTTTAGATACATTTATCATATCTGGAGATGTTTTTGCCGATATTATTTATCGCGCTCAAGATATCGATAAAACTTTTTCGATTGCCGATATGATCGCTTATATGATCAAAGAAGAAAATTTGGTTGTTGACACATATAAGTTTGAACATTATGTTATACCTATCATGTCTTTTGAAGACTATGTTAATCAATCATTTAATTTATTAAAATTTGAAAACAGACGTAAATTATTTAGACATGATTGGCCAATATACACAAGAACTCACGATACTCCTCCTGCTTTTTATGGTCCAAATAGCAATGTTAAGGATTCCATCATTTCTAATGGTTGCAAAATAGAAGGAAAAGTAGAACATTGCATTTTATCACGAAACGTCGTCGTTGAAAAAGGAGCAAGTTTATCTAATTGTATTGTGTTTACTGATTCTTATATTTCATCGAATGTGAAAGCAAATTATGTCGTCACAGATAAAAATGTTAGAATTTCAAAAAATATTGAAGGAAAGGAGAATGAACCTATTTTTATCAAGCTAGGTTCAAAATATTAATATGAAAATTGCAATGGTTGCTTCTGAAGCTAATCCACTAGCTAAAACTGGTGGTCTTGCAGATGTTACTTATTCTTTAGGGAAAGAATTGATACTTCTTGGTGAAGAAGTGGCAATAGTCATTCCATTTTATGGGAATATTAAAGGCACGATTAAAACTAATTTAGAAGTGCTAATAGAATTTGACGTCAACATGTCTTGGAGAAATAACAAGGCAGTTATTTATAGAACATATATCGATGGTATAGCTTATTATTTGATCGCTAATGACCAATATTTTAATAGAGGTCATTTTTATGGTGATTATGATGATGGTGAACGCTTTGCCTTTTTTACTTTAGCGTGCAAAAAGATGTTTGAGACCATCAATTTTAAACCTGATATCATCCATATTCATGATTGGCAACCAGGGATGTTACCTTGCTTAATCAAAGAAGATAAAAATAACAGTTTTTATAAAAACACTAAATTTGTAATGACAATCCATAATCCTGCCTTCCAAGGCATGATGCCAAAATCCATTTTAGGCGATTTATATAACTTAAGTGATGAATTATTTGATTCTGGTAAAGTGGAGTTCCACGGCATGGTTTCTACTTTAAAAACCGGCATTATGTATGCTGATAAAATTACGACAGTTTCTCCAACTCATCGTCAAGAATTGATGAGCAAAGAAGGTTCAAAAGGTCTAGATGATATCATGTGGTTTAAAGAACATGATTTCTGTGGATTTTTAAATGGTATCGATATTGGAGAATTTAATCCTCGCGACGATGAATTTATCACCAAACAATACGATGGAAGAAATGTCAAATCTGCGAAAAAGATCAACAAGCAAGAACTTTTAAAAAGATTTGATTTATTTGATGAAACCGCACCTTTATTTGTCTTGGTTTCTAGATTAACTTGGCAAAAAGGGTTAGATATATTGATTCCTGCTTGTTATTCTTTAGTTAATCGCGGTGCTAATATCATCGTTTTAGGATCTGGAGAATATGAAGCTGAACAAGCCTTTGAAAGATTAAGAGGTTCTTATCCAAAACAAGTTGGCATCTATATTGGTTATAATGACCCATTAGCTCATTTAATTTATGCCGGTGGAGATTTCTTTTTAATGCCATCATTATTTGAACCATGTGGTATTGGTCAAATGATAGCCCAACGTTATGGAACATTACCAATCGTTAGAAGAACAGGCGGATTAAAAGACTCTGTTATCGGTTATGATAACTACAATTTAGATATAGCAAATGGGTTTGGTTTCGATGATTATACGTATGATGCGCTCATAAATACGTGCACTTACGCGCTAGACGTGTATAATAATAATTCGAGTGCTTTTACAAAGCTGATTAAAAACGCGATGAAAGTCGATAACTCGTGGAGAAAATCAGCAAAGCTGTACCTTGGCTTATATAAAAGCGTCTTGGAGGTAAAAAAATAAATGGACTACGATCATATAAAAATTGATAAAAAATGGCAAACTCGCTGGGAAAAAGAAAAGACATTTGCTTGCGATGTTTATGATTTTTCTAAACCAAAGTATTATGTTTTAGATATGTTTCCTTACCCATCAGGTCAAGGATTGCATGTCGGCCATCCTGAAGGCTATACTGCCTCAGACATCATGGCAAGAATGAAAAGAATGCAAGGCTATAATGTTTTGCATCCGATGGGTTGGGATGCTTTTGGTTTACCAGCTGAACAATATTCCATCAAGATGAATGAACATCCTATCAATTTTACAAAACAAAATATCGCTCGTTTTAAAAATCAAATTAAATCCTTTGGATTTACTTATGATTGGGATAAAGAGATTTCCACAACGGATGAAGAATATTATCATTGGACTCAATGGATTTTTTTAAAAATGTTTGAAAACAATTTAGCCTACATTGATTATCGCCCTGTTAATTTTTGTCCTGAATTAGGAACAGTTTTAGCAAACGAAGAAGTAATCGATGGTAAATCTGAAGTAGGTGGATTCCCTGTTATTAGAAAACCGATGAGACAATGGTTATTAAAAATAACAGAATACGCTGATAAGTTATTAGAAGATTTAGATACCTTAGATTGGCCAGCCTCAACGATTGAAATGCAAAAGAATTGGATTGGCAAATCTATTGGCGCTACAATCACTTTTAAAATTAAAAATAGCGATAAAACTTTTGAAGTATTTACTACGCGCTGTGACACTTTATTTGGATGTACATATTGTTGCCTTGCTCCTGAACATCCACTCGTCAACGAATTAGTAAGCGCTGAACAAAAAGAAGCAGTAGAAAAATATAAAGAAGAAGTATCGCATAAATCCGATTTAGAAAGAACTCAATTGAATAAAGATAAAACAGGTGTATTTTTAGGAAGTTATGCCATTAATCCTATCAATGGTAAAGAAATACCTATTTATATTGCTGATTATGTTTTAGCAGGTTATGGTAGTGGAGCGGTTATGGCGGTTCCAGCTCATGATCAAAGAGATTATGAATTTGCTAAAAAACATAATTTAGAGATGATTCAAGTTTTACAAGGTGATATTTCAAATGCCGCGATGGAAGATGATGCACCTCATATCAACTCTAGTTTCATCGATGGTTTAAATATCAAAGAAGCTAAAGAAAAAGTCATCGAAAAATTAAAAGCTTTAAATGCTGGTGATGAAAAAGTTAATTACAAATTAAGAGACTGGTTATTTTCAAGACAAAGATATTGGGGCGAACCAATTCCTATCATCATCATGGATGATAATACACTAAGACCTGTTAATTATAATGATTTACCATTAGTGTTACCTGAATTAAAAGAATATAAACCATCAGGAACTGGTGAATCACCTTTAGTTCACGCGACTGATTGGTTAAATGTGACCATTGATGGAAAACATGGACTTAGAGAAACTAACACCATGCCACAATGGGCTGGATCTTGTTGGTATTATTTAAGATATATTGATCCACATAATAAAACCGCTATTGGAGATAAAAAATTATTGGATCATTGGTTACCTGTCGACTTATATATCGGTGGAGCTGAACATGCTGTCTTACACTTATTATATGCAAGATTTTGGCATAAATTCTTATATGATCAAGGTGTAGTGAGCTGCAAAGAACCATTTAAAAAATTATTCCATCAAGGTATGATTTTAGGCTCAAATGGTGAAAAGATGTCTAAATCAAGAGGCAATGTCGTCAATCCTGATGAATTAATCGAAAAATATGGAGCGGACGCCTTAAGATTATATGAAATGTTCATGGGACCTTTAGAAGCTTCTTTACCTTGGTCAAGTCAAGGCTTAGAAGGGGCAAGAAGATTTTTAGATAGAGTATATCGCTTATATAATGAAAAAGAAAATCGTGACAAATTCACATCCACTAATTCTAAAGAATTAGATTATGCATACAATGCATGTGTTAAAAAAGTTAGTGAAGATTTTGAGAAGTTACAATTTAATACCGCGATTTCTTCGATGATGATGTTTGTTAACGATGCATATAAGGCTAATTCATTATATATTCCATACATGGAAGGATTTATTAAAATGCTTTCTTGCATCGCCCCTCACATCGGTGAAGAAATTTGGGAATTGCTTGGACATAATGAAGTTATCGCTTATGAAAGCTGGCCA
>JAHZFY010000034.1:0-7529 GCA_019421105.1 bacterium | reverse complement strand
TTTAGTAAAAGATGAAATTGAAATCGCTGTTCAAGTCAATGGCAAATTAAGAGCTTCTATTAAAATACCAACTGGGTCAAGCGAACAACAAATGCAAGAATTTGCTATCAATAACGAAAATGTTCAAAGACACATTCAAGGTAAGACAATTAAAAAGATAATTGTCATTAAAAACAAAATCGTTAACATCGTAGCGATTTAAAAGATATGCACGATACTTTTATAGATTGTAGCAGGAGATATTATGAATTTATTAATAGACATAGGCAATACCACGATTGGATTGGCACTATATGAAAATGATCATCTAGTTTCTAAGTTTTTTATTTCAACAGAACTAGATAAATTAGAAGATGAATACTATTTATCTTTTAAAAATTTAACTAAAGATTTAAGATTGGACGACATTAAAAATATTTTGATTTCTAGTGTTGTTCCAAGATTGAACATACGAATTAAAAACGCATTGTTTAAATTGTTTAAAATCGAGCCAAAAATACTTGCTTTAGGTTTTAAAACCGGCATGCAAATTAAAATTGATAACCCAATAGAGTTAGGTTCAGATTTAGTTTGTGATGGGGTAGGTGGCATCAATAAATATGAATCGCCGATGATCTTGGTCGATTTAGGAACCGCGACAAAGATTTTGGTCATCGATAAAAATAAACAATTCATTGGTTGTAGCATTGCTCCAGGCATTCTTATGAGCGCGTCAACTTTAACATCAAAAGCATCTCAATTACCAGATATCGAATTGGCTTATCCAAAAAATATCATTGGCAAAAACACTCAAGACTCTTTAAAAAGTGGAATAGTAATCGGTCATGCTGAGATGATTAAAGGAATGTGTTATCAAATTGAAAAAGAATTAAAAATGCCACTTAAAAAAGTTTTTACTGGTGGAAATGCTTATCCTATCAAAGACTATTTAATCAAAAATGGTTTCATCTTTGATGAAAATTTGTTATTTGATGGATTAAATATCATTTTAAAGAAAAATATTTAGGAGAAAAATAATGCGTAATAAATTGATTGTAAAAATGTGCATCAACGCGATGTTGATTGCCTTAATCGTCATCATGACTTTTGTCCCTTATGTGGGATTTATTCCAATTCCAGCTTTAGGAATTTCAATCACCATCATCCACATCGTCGTATTAATTGGGGCGATGATATTAGGATTTAAATCTGGTTTATTGCTCGGTACAGCATTTGGTTTATGCTCATTATTAAAAGCCTTATCTTATCCAGGCACGATCGATTATTTATTTGTCAATCCATTAGTTTCTATTTTACCTAGGATGATCTTTGGATTGGTTAGCGGATTATTATTTGATTTAGTAAGAAAATTTAAATTAAAAGGTCCTGTTACTTTTATCTTATTTTGTGTCATTAGTGGAGTGATGACACTAGTTCATTCATTTTTGACATTGACATGCTTATATTTATTCAGTTTTGATAAAGAATTATTAATTTCAAACGGAATAACTAGTTATGGCATGTTGATTGCTGGCATATTTGCCATTAATGCTTTACTTGAAATATTGTTGGCGGTTATCGTTACTCCAACTTTATCATTAGCCTTATTTAAAGGCTTTCCAGAAATTACAAGGAGTCCATATGTTAAGTTACAAAAATAAGTATAAAAACTTAGTTAAACCTTATGAAAATGATTTGATTAATTCCATTAAAGGATTTGTGAAAATCAATTCAACTTATGATGAAAATACAAAATCGGTAGAAAATCCTTTTGGAAAAGGGGTTAGTGATGCATTAAAATTCATTGAAAATCTTGCAAGAAAAGATGGATTTGAAGTGTGCAATTACGCCAATAAGGTCGTTGAAATAATTTGTGGTGAAGGTGAAAAAAACGTTACTATATTAGCGCATTGCGATGTTGTTCCTGCGACTGGAGCATGGAGCCATGACCCATTTGATGTTAAAGAAGAAAATGGTTATTTATATGGACGTGGTGTCAGCGATGATAAAGGTCCTTGTTTAGCAAGTTATTATGCTTTAAAAGCATTAAAAGATAACAATCTTATCGATGGTTATAAAGTTAGATTATTAGTTGGTGGAAATGAGGAAAGTGGTTCATTATGTATGGAATATTATTTTAATGAACTCAAAAAATATCAACCAACTTATGGATTTACTCCAGATAGTGATTTCCCAATCATCAGAGCGGAAAAAGGCATTGTCAATTTTAATGTCTTTGGCAAATGGATTTTAGATGGAGTAGAAAGTTTTGAAGGCGGAGTTGTTCCTAACGCAGTTATCGATGAATTAAAAGTTAAAGTAGTCGATGATAACTTATTAAACTTTTTAAAAGCAAATCTCAACGAATATGAAATAAAAGATGATTTATTAATCATCAAAGGAAAAAGCGCTCATGGAGCTCAACCATATTTAGGCGTCAACGCTGCTATTTTGTTTTTAAATTGTTTGAAACAATATTATAACGATGAAAAATTATCTATATTTATCGATAAGTTGACTTCGTTAACTGGCGATACAATGAACGTAGGATTTAAAAACGATGACATGGGTCAATGTTCTTTAAATTTAGGAATGATTTCATATAAAGATAATCAAATTAACATCACATATAATTATCGTTTTATCAACGGTGTTGATTTTGAAGAAGTCAAAAAGACAATATGTGAAGAGTTAAAACCATTTAAGGTAGAATTTTTAGAACCTTCAAGATTGCTATATTTTGATGAAGATTCTAAATTGATTAAAACTTTAATGAAAGCATATCAAGAAGAAACAAACGACAAAACTTCAAAGCCATTAGCAATCGGTGGTGGGACTTATGCTAAAGAATGTCAAAACGTTGTTGCTTACGGCATGCAATTTCCAAATGAAGATACTCATATGCACGAAGTGGACGAAATGATTAAAATTGATAATTTATATAAAGCGATGGCGATTTATGCTAATGCGATTGAAAAATTAGGAAAGTTGATTAAAGATGAGGACTAAATTTAAGGCGTGGACTGTTCCATATATGGAACAATATAGTGATGTATGCATCAAATTAGACGAATTTAATAATATCAATTTACCAAACAAAGTATTTTTAGAAATAGGGTGTGGTAAAGGTGATTTTATTTGCAAGATGGCTTTAAATAATTTGGATACCTTATTTGTTGGTGTAGAAAAAAATATAACCTGCGCTGGGATAAGCACTAAAAAAATCGTCGATCAAGAAATTAAAAACGCCTTGATGATTTGTGATGATGTTGAAAAACTTTTCCCAACATTAAAAGATGAACTTTTCGATGGTGTCTTATTAAACTTTTCTGATCCTTGGCCAAAAAAACGACACAGCAAACGTCGCTTAACCGATGAAAGATTTATTGATAATTATTATAGAATTATCAAAAAAGGTGGTATACTTAACTTTAAGACTGATAACAGCGAGCTATTTGCTTTTTCGGTCAAGATGTTTGAAAAATCAAAATTTAAAATTTTAAGCATCGATGATAATTATGATGGCAATGATGAATTTGATGCTTTAACTGAATACGAGGCTAATTTTAGAAGCCAAGGTGTCAATATCCATCGTATCTGTTTAAAAAAGGAGTAATCATATGTTTTTAAAACAAGAAATCAATTTGTTAAAAAAAGTTTGTGAATTAAATGGCATTTCTGGTCAAGAACATTATGTCGCTGGTTTTTTAAAAAATGAATATGAAAAATTAGGCTATGAAACAATCATAGATAATTTAGGAAATGTGTTTGCTTTTAAAAAATCTAGTAATCCAAATGCTAAAAAAGTGATGATAGATGCACATATGGACGAAGTTGGTTTAATGTGTATCAACATATTAGAAAATGGATTAGTTATGGCCACTAATGTCGGTGGAATCAACGATGAAATATATTACGCTAATCGTTTAGCTTTAATTACCAAAAATGGAAAAATGATTTATGGTACAGGAGATATTTCATCTTGTCAAAATGATATAAAAGTCAAAAAAATGAAATTTGATTTTGGTTTTAAAACTAAAAAAGAAGCAGAAGACGCTGGTGTTTATATTGGCGCTATGATCATCTGTTTAGGTGATTTGCTCGTTTTAAATAACGGACAAAGATTAATGGCGAAAGCTTTTGATGATCGATACGGTATCGCTTTAGGTTTAGAAGTTTTAAAATATTTTAAAAACAAAGAACTCCCATACGATTTATATGTTGGAGGAAGCGTTCAAGAAGAAGTGGGTTTAAGAGGAATTAAAACTATCACTCATCAAATTAAACCGGATTTAGCTATTTGTTTAGATTGTTCACCAGCAAGAGAATTAAATGGTGATCAAGGTGCATTAGGAGAAGGTGTCTTAATTAGATATTTGGATCATTCGATGATTGCAAATCCTAAATTGTTAGATTTACAAGAAAAAGCATGTAAAAAAGCAAAGGTCAAATATCAATATTTCCAATCTCCAGGCGGCACTAATGCGGGAAACTTACATATGGAAAATGAAGGTGGAGTATTGACTTTAACTCACTGCATATGTGCAAGAAACTTACATACTCATTCTAGCATTATCGATGCTGATGATTATCATGCTGCAAAAAAATCATTGTTTACAATGTTAAAAATGATCGACGATAAATTGATTGCAAGGTTAAAACAAAAATAGTATGGAATGTTCATTATTTTATAATCATCATGCAGTTGGGGATGTATTAATCGTAATAATCAATCCTATTTTAGAAATGACTCATTATGATAAAAAGGATGATTTAATAGTCATTTATCATCATGATGAAATCATTGGTTATAACATTTTTAATATCTCAAAAATGATTAAAATATACCACAAAGGATTGATTCCTTCACATTTTCAACCATTATTGGATATTATAAATTCTATACTAAAAAATCACCAATTAACTACTATTGAATACGCAAATGATGAATATTTAGTTGGTGAAGTTATTAGATGTAAAAATCATATTGCCGAAGTTAGCATCAATGATGAAATAATAAAATGCTATTATGAATATGATGATGTTGATGTATGCGATTTAGTTGTGATATTAAAAAAAGATCGAATCTATTTTGATGGATGTATAAATAGAATTGATATAGATGGTATAAATTATTCTATCGGTAAAAATTCACAATTAGGAATTAAAGAAAAAGGAACTTATAAAGTAGAAGATAAAACTTTAATCAACACAAATTTATTTAAAGGAGAATTTAAATGAAAGAGTTAGAAATTCAATTAAAAAAAGAAGGTAAAATTTCTCGATTGACTAATAAGACTTTTAATTTTCCGAATAATTTAAAAGATGGTTTTTATTCTGCGAATTATTTTTTAAAAACTCATAAAATCATTCAAGAAAATCTTCCAAATCATAACGTCACGATGCAATGGTTTCAAAGAAAAGATGATGTGATGTTATGCGGAATCGATGAAGCAATCGCGTTGGTGCACACTTTTGCTAATAACCCAAAAGATTTAAAAATCTTGGCTTTAAATGATGGAGATATCATCAATAAAAATGAACCAGTATTAAAAATAAGTGGTAAATATGAAGATTTTGGTTATCTAGAAAGTGTTATTGATGGCATTTTAGCAAGAAGAAGTTCGGTTGCTACAAATGTCTATAGATTAAAAAAAGTTGCAGGTGACACTCCAGTATTTTCTATGGCTGATAGACAAGATGATTATTTAACACAAGTTGGTGATGGATATGCGACTTATGTTGCTGGAATCGATAAAGTGTCCACTGACGCCCAAGGATTATGGTGGGGCGGAAAAGGAATGGGGACGATGCCTCACGCTTTAATTCAAATGTGCCAAGGCGATATTATTAAAGCTGCAGATTTATATTTAAAAACTTTTCCAAATGAAAAAGTGACCGCATTGATCGATTATAATAATGATGTTGTTAATGACGCTGTTAAATTAGCAAAACATTTAAAACATAATCTAAAAGCGGTGCGTGTAGATACATCTTTATCGATGATCGATCATTATTTTGATGATAAAGACACATCAGGATTTGATCCACATGGAGTTTGTAAAGAATTGATTTTTGCTTTAAGAAAAGCCTTAGATGATAATGGCTTTGATTATGTTAAAATCGTTGTCTCTTCCTCTTTTAATCTAGATAAGATAAAATTATGGAAGGAACTAAAAGTTCCTGTGGATTTATATGGTGTCGGAACATACTTTGTAAATAACACTACATGTGGTTTCACGGGTGATTTAGTTAAATTAGACGGAAAAGACGAGGCAAAAGAAGGAAGAAAAGATATTCCAAGCCATCGTTTAAAAGAAGTTAAATACCCAATTTATTAATTATTAAAAGGAGAATATATATGAGCAATGTTTTAGATGATTTAAAATATCGTGGATTGATTAAAGATTTTTCTAACGAAGAAGAAATGAGGGAACTTTTAAATACTCCTCAAACAATCTATTGTGGTTTTGACCCTAGTGCATCTTCAATGCACGTTGGAAATTATGTCATGATTTCTTTATTGATGAGACTTCAAAAAGCAGGCCATAGAATAATCGCTTTAGTTGGTGGAGCAACTGGTATGATTGGAGATCCTTCTGGAAAATCTAAAGAAAGAAATCTTCAAGATGTTTCTACATTAAAAGCCAATACCGAATCAATTAGAAAACAATTAGAAAGATTCATCGATTTAAGTGATCCTAATAAAGGTATTTTATTGAATAACTATGATTGGTTAGGTAACTTAACGTTATTAGATATGTTAAGAGATTATGGTAAATACTTTAATATCAACTATCTATTAGCAAAAGATATCATCGCTTCTAGATTAGATAGCGGTTTATCTTTTACCGAATTTACATATAATATCTTACAAGCTATCGACTATTTGACATTATTAAGAACTTATAATTGTCACATTCAGGTTGGTGGATCTGATCAATGGGGTAATTTAACATCTGGTTTAGAGTTGATTAGAAAATTAGAACCAGAAGCTAAATGTAGCGTTATGACTTGCCATTTAATCACTCGCGCTGATGGCAAAAAATTTGGCAAATCAGAAAAAGGAGCGTTATTTTTAAATCCTGAATTAACTAGTCCATATCAACTATATCAATACTTTATTAATGTTACCGATGAAGATGCTTGCAAATACTTAAAAGTATTCACATTCTTATCTAAAGATGAAATTGAAAATATCATCAAAGACCATTTAGCAAATCCAGGTGCAAGAATTGGACAAAGCTAATGAAGCCATCGCTATGAGCGAAGCTTTATTTAAAGGCGATATCAACTCATTAACAAAAACTCAATTAGAAGATGTCTTAGGTGATTTAACTGTCGAATTAAATCAAGACGAAATCATGTTAGAAGATGCATTGATTCAAATCAAAGCAGCGTCAAGTAAACGTGAAGCAAGACAATTTTGTGAATCTAACGCTATTTCAGTTAATGGTGAAAAAGTCAATGATCCTAAATTCATAGTTAAAAAAGAAAATGCATTGTTTAACGAATACACTGTTATAAAACGCGGTAAGAAATTATATTAT
>JAHZFY010000033.1:2274-12076 GCA_019421105.1 bacterium | reverse complement strand
TTTCTTGTTTCTTTATCATAATGACTTGTAAACACGATTTTATTATCTTGATTAGTGACTATGATATTTCGTTTTAAAGGAATTAATTCAATATCGATCTATTTCATTTCATACTCAAATTCAGATATGCTTCTTTTAAAATCAATTTTGATGATGCTATCATTGTTGAACTGTTCAATATTATAAATAAATCCATCTTTGATATGATGTCTTAACTGCATTGAAAAGCCATTGTTTATCGTTTCATAAGAATCAAGATAATTGCCCTCAAATATCAATGGTGTATTTTTATCTAATGAAATAAATAATTTTCCTTTTCGATAAAAAGAAAAATGCAAAATAACCATCTTTGAATTAAAAATGACTACATTCGAGATGTGGTTTTTTAAAAATCGGTTATTTAATTCGTCAATTATATTTTCAAAATCAAAATCTTTAAAACTCAATTTTGCCATGCTTTTATTATATAACATATTTTTTTAACGATAATAAAACATAAATAGCAAATATCTAGAAAAATACTAGAAAAAATGTCAATTCTTGCATTGACTATATTATTTATAATTAGTATAATTATCGCCATACAAGATTATGAAAAAGGGATTATTGATCATTTTAAGTGGACCAAGTGGGGTCGGAAAAGGTACGGTTAGAAAAAAGATTTTCGCTAATAAAGACTTGAATTTAGTTTATTCTATTTCAATGACCACAAGACCTCCAAGAAGAAAAGAAACTCCAAATGTCGATTACTTTTTTGTAAGTAAAGAACAATTTGAACAATATATTAAAGAAGACAATTTTTTAGAGTATTGCCAATTTGTCGGCAATTATTATGGCACTCCAAAATCTTATATTGAAAAGTGGCGTAACCAAGGAAAAAATGTCTTTTTAGAAATCGAAATTAACGGAGCATCACAAGTCATGTCTAAAATGAAGGGTGATGATATCGTCTCAATATTTTTGATCCCACCTTCATTAGAAGCTTTAGAGCAAAGAATTAGAAGAAGAAAAACTGAAACTGAAGAAGTAATTCAAGAAAGATTGGCTAAAGCAAGAAGAGAGATGGATAAATTCCAAGGTTATGATCATGTTGTAGTTAATGATGATTTACAAAGAGCTGCGGATGAAATCACTAATATCATTTTAAATAAAATCAAATCTTTAAAAGAAAATTAATATGGCGAATAAATTAGTAGAGCTTTTAATCGAATATTCCACTCATAGTTTAAATCGCCCTTTTACGTATATTTATAAAAAAGAAAAACCTCTTCAAAGAGGTTTTCGTGTTATTGTACCATTTAATAATAAGTTAGTAGTAGGCTATGTTTTAAATGTTTTTGAATGCGATAAATCAAAAGATGAATTAGAAAATGAGTACGGTTTTAAAAGAAACGAAATCGAAGATGTATTGGATGATTCTCCTTTGTTAAATGAAGATTTATTACTTTTAGCGGATAAAATTTCTGAATATTATCTATCTCCTAAAATCGCAGTTTTACAAACGATGTTGCCTCCATCGTTAAAACCAAGAAAATCAACCCTTAAGGCACCAAAAATTGCCTATGACCAATATTTGGTTGTCAAAGACGCTTCTTTTGAAGGACTCAGTGCCAAACAAATCGATGTATTGTCTTACATCATTTCAGAAGAGATGGTTTTAAAAAAAGAAATCAAATCGATCTTTATTGTTAATAAGTTAATTGAATTAGGAAAATTAGAAGTCATCTATAAAGAAAAAAATAGATTGGTACTTCCAAATTATGAATATAGCGAACCAAAAAAACTAAATGTTGATCAACAAAAAGTGGTCGATGAGTTTTTTAATAGCGACGATGAAGTTTATTTGCTTCAAGGTATTACAGGTTCAGGTAAAACTGAGGTTTACTTGCATATTTGTGATGAATATATCAAACAAAACAAAACTGTATTGATGCTTGTGCCTGAAATATCGTTGACCCCTATCATGTCTGAAAATTTCATCAAAAGATTTAAAGGTAAAGTAGCGATATTACATTCTGAATTAACTCCAGCTGAAAAATATGATGAGTATCGAAGAATTGCAAATGGAGAAGCACAAGTTGTAGTCGGTGTAAGAAGCGCTATTTTTGCTCCTTTAAAAAATATTGGGGTCATCATTTTAGATGAAGAGCATACCGAAACTTATAAACAAGAAAACGAACCATATTATCATGCTAGAGAAGTAGCGATTTTTCGAGGGAAGCAACATCATTGTAAGGTATTGTTAGGCTCGGCTACACCTAGTTTAGAAACAAGAGCAAGGGCTAGTAAAGGAGTCTATCATTTTTTAAGGTTAGACAAAAGAATAAACGATCAAATTTTGCCTATTACAACTGTTGTTAACATGTTGGATTATTCAAATATCGATAGAGACTCTTATATATTTTCAAAGAGATTGAGAGAAGAAATTAAACTCTGTTTAAATAATCATGAACAAGTGATTTTATTAATTAATAGAAGAGGTTTTTCAACTTCTTTATCCTGCCGTAGATGTGGACATGTTTTTAAATGTCCAAATTGTGGTGTAGCTTTAACATATCATCATAAAGAAAAGATGTTAAAATGCCATCATTGCGATCATATGGAATTAGTTCCTGACCTATGTCCTGAATGCGGGTCTGATAGCTTTTTAAAAACTGGTTTTGGTAGCGAAAGAATCGATGATGAAATCAAAAGACTTTTCCCAGAAGCAAAAACATTAAGACTTGATTCTGATACCGCAAAAATAAGAAGTAAAATTCAAACGACAGTAGAAGCTTTTAGAAGGCATGAAGCTGACATTTTAATTGGTACACAAATGATTGCTAAAGGACATGATTTTCCAAATGTTACTTTAGTTGGCATCGTTTTAGCTGATATTGGTTTAACCATGCCAAATTATCGCAGTGCAGAAAGAGTTTTTCAATTGATTACTCAAGCTGTTGGACGTTCTGGTAGAGGGGATAAAAAAGGAAAAGCTATCATACAAACATACACCCCATCACATTATGCGATTACGATGGCGGCAAGACAAAATTACGACTTATTTTACACTCATGAAATGCAGATAAGAAAACAACAATATTATCCTCCATATTGTTATATGGCTGCAATTGTTATATCTTCTATTAAAGAAGATATTGCAGTAGAAACAGCCTATACTTTATCAATGCAATTAAATAAACAATTCTCAGATCGTGGAGTGGTGATTGGGCCAAGTGCTCCTTATATCAGCTTTTTTAAAGGCAAGCACACAAGAGTTATCTTGGTCAAATATAAAGATATTCCTTACGCGATGGAAATTTTTAGAAAAACTATCGACTTGTTATCCAATAAATCTATGGTCTCGATATCAATAAAAATAGATCCATATGATTTTTAAAATACTTTTTTAGTATTTTGTGTTAATATATATGGTGATATAGAAAGAAGGGCTTTTAATGATTACAATTAAAGTTATTGGATTGGACCAATTTATTGTTGGTCGTTTATCAAAAGAAACAACTAAAAATCTTGCAAACTTATACGAAGTTTCAAGTGATGATATTAATTTTGTTGCTCCAAATTGCATGATTTTTCATGAAGGAGTGGAACAAACTTCTTGGCATGTTTTGATTGATGTCATGGCTCCTAAAAAGACTCAAGTTCTTCAAGCTGATATTGCCAAATATTTAATTACCGCTTTTAAAGATGTTGCTATCAACGTCGAAGTTATATTCCATTATTATAGTGTCGATGATCGCGTGATTTCATTTAATAATGAATATCCAAGATACATCAAAGAATCGAATGTAGTCGATTTTCAAACCGATGATAATGAATATGAAGAAGGTGAAGAAGACGATCAAATTTATACCGGCAATATCTTTGAAGATATTTTAGATTAAAAGGACAAATAGGTACTTATTATGAAAACATTGAACGCATCATTGATGGTTTTACAAGATATTACCATCAACAAATTATCATTCCATGAATCATTAAAGAAATTATTTTTGGATGAAGAAAAATCAAAAGATATCCAACCAAGCGATGTCAGTGCATTTGTTGGATGTGAATTAAGACATTACATCGTTTTTAAATCGCTCAGTTTAGAAAGATTTAAAATTGAAAATGAAAAAGTTCAACTTTCTATTGGCTTAGCATTAGCGAATGGATTATTTTTAAAAAGACTAGATAATGAAACTTGTTATCAATTCGTTTTAAAGACACTTCAAGATGAAGGTATCGAACTAGATAAAGATGAATTAAAAGATTTTTTAAATGCCAAATATAACGGTGAACCATTAATCGACCCAGAGTTAAATAAGATTTCTTTTGGGTTCATTTCAAAAAGATATAACGTCATGGAATGGATGGCGAAGATGTGGTCTCATAGTTTTAATAAAAATACCGCATATAAAATCGCAAGAGCGAATACTAAAAACCCTATCCAATTTTTAAGAGTCAATACTTTATTGACTGATAAAGAAAAACTTCTTAAAGAATATAAAGATGAATTGTCGGTTTGCGAAAGCAATGATGATATGGTGGTTTATAATGGCAAGCAAGCCGTAAGAAAAAAGAAATTCATTTTACAAAATCGTTGTTTTCAAGAAAGTTTAGCTTTAAAAGAAATGCTTGATAAGTTGCCAATTGATCTATATAAACCTATCGTTATTTTTTCAGGAAGCTATAACGTTGTTGCTTTAGAATTAGGAGTCAAATACAAAAGCCAATTAAAAATTGATAATTTGACAACCCCAAATAAAGATGTCTATTTGTTTAAAAATAACTTAAATCGTTATCAAATAAAAAACGCCAGCAATATCGAGTGCGACATCGGTTATATGATGACAGCGATTTCAAATAAGGTGCCTTTATTTATCTTATTGCCTGAAAATTCAAATTTTGATCGCTTGAGAATCGATCCAGATTATTTCTTACATTTTGATAAAAACACTTTAGATGATTTGATCAATCGTCAAAAACTAGCGATTGAAGAAGCATCCTCATTTATTGAAGATGATGGATTATTAGTTTATAGTGTCAGCACTATCGATAAAAAAGAAAGCCAAAATATTGTTTCTTCATTTTTAAAGAATCATCCAGAATTTACTTTAATCGAAGAAAAACAACATTTCCCTTATGATGCTTGCAATGCTTCCATGTATTATGCAATTTTAAAAAAAGTAGGTGAACACATTGATTAATCTTTACGGTTTAGAAATAAAAAAACTTGAGGAATTGATGCTTTCAGAAGAGCAAAAAAGATATCGCGCTACTCAATTATATATTTGGATGTATGAAAAAAAGGCTAAGACTTTTGATGAGATGAGCGATATATCTTTGCGTTTTCGCGAAGTTTTAAATTCAAAATATTGTTTAACTCTTCCAAAAATTCATACTAAACAAGTATCAAGCGATGGAACGATTAAGCTTCTTTTAGAAATGGAAGATGGGAGCAAAGTAGAAACGGTATTGATGCGTTATTCTTATGGCAATGTAGCTTGTGTATCAAGTCAAGTTGGTTGCAATATGGGATGCGCTTTTTGTGCTTCTGGGTTATTTAAAAAGACAAGAAACCTTACCACTGCAGAAATGGTAGGAGAGGTCTTGGTTTTAAATCAATTATTAGATGAAGAAGAAAAAGGAAAACACGTTACTCATATCGTCGTTATGGGAACTGGAGAACCTTTTGATAATTACGATAATGTTTTAGATTTTGTAAAGATAATGAATCATCCAAAAGCATTAGCGATTGGAGCAAGACATATTACTGTTTCCACATGTGGAATACCTGATAAAATCATCAAATATGGACAAGAAGGCTTACAAATAAATTTAGCAATTTCTTTGCACGCCCCAAATGATGAAACACGTTCAAAATTGATGAAAATTAATAAAGTGTATCCTTTAAATCAATTGATTCCTGCTGTTAAAGAATATGAAAAAACCGCAGGTAGAAGGGTTACTTTTGAATACATTTTACTTAAAGGGATAAACGACTCTTTAAAAGACGCTGATGAATTAGCAAGATTAATTAAAGGTACGCTTGCTTATGTCAATTTAATTCCATATAACGAGGTTATGGAAAATGAATTTAAAAGAAGTGATCACAAGTCTGTCCAAGCATTTTTAGATCGTTTGATTAAAAATGGTGTAACCGCGACCGTTAGAAAAGAATTTGGTACGGACATCGATGCAGCATGTGGTCAATTAAGAGCTAAGAAAAATTAAAATATATGAAAAAGGCCATAGGACGTTACTCATTTAAAACCGATGTTGGTCGAATTAGAATCGCTAATGAAGACCAAGCTTTAGCTCTCACCAACTCCAATGGTGAAGTTTTGCTTTTGGTTTGCGATGGAATGGGTGGACAAAGCTATGGTGAATTAGCTTCAAGACTAACTAGAGACGTCATCGCTGAAGAGTTTGCAAAAAAACCGAGTTTTCCACTTATCTATTTTGAAAAAATATGGTTAAAAAGCGTTGTAAAAAAAGCGAACTCCTTAGTGTATAATGAAGCCTTTAGAAATCCAACATATAAAGGTATGGGAACAACTTTGACTTGCTGTTTGGTTTTAAAAAAGAATATTATCATCGGTCAAATTGGCGACTCAAGAATTTATATGTTAGAAAATAATAAATTAGTGCAATTAAGCGAAGATCAAACATATGTTGCTTATTTATATAGGAGTGGACAAATTAGCGAATCAGAAATGAAAACCCACCCTAAAAGGCATGTCTTATTGAATGCTTTAGGAGTTTATCCTAGTTTAAGCATTGATTGTTTTAGCAAAAAATATAATGGACAGCCATTGTTATTATGTTCTGATGGCTTATATAACAATGTCCCATCAAGCGACATTGAATCAATTATTAAACTCGATGATTCACCTCAACAAAAATGTGATGAATTAGTTTCGCTAGCTAACGCTAATGGTGGATCTGATAATATTGCGATCGTATATTGGGAGGTGTTGTAATGGCTATTAAATATGGTTCTTTAGTAGATGAAAGATATCGTATCACATCTCGTGTTGGGCATGGTGGTATGGCGGAAGTTTTTGAAGCGACCGATATCATTTCTAAAAAAAGTGTCGCCATAAAATTTATTCGTGAAGATGTCATGTCTAATCCTGTCAATTTAAAAAGATTTGCTAATGAAGCGTCAATCGTCGCTCAATTAAATGATCCAAACATTGTTAAAATTTATAATCACGGTGTTGTTGAGGGACGTCCATATATCGCTTATGAATATATTTCTGGTCAATCTTTAAAAGAAGCTTTAGATTTTAGAACCAGGTTTTCATTATATGAAGCAGTGGATATCATGCTTCAATTAACAAAAGCTTTAAATGCTGCGCATAGTAAATTCATCGTTCACCGCGATGTTAAACCTGATAATATTTTCATCATGGCGGATGGAACTATTAAGTTGGGTGATTTTGGCATTGCTCAAGCTGAATTTGTCAATTCTAATTTGACTTCGACTAATGAAGTGGTTGGCTCGGTTCATTATATGGCTCCAGAAATTGCCAAAGGTGAGCCAGCATCATATAAGTCAGATATTTACGCCGCTGGTGTAACTTTTTATGAGCTTTTATCAGGCCATTTACCTTTTGAAAAATCTAACCCAGTCGATGTTGCTGTCTCTCAAGTTAAAGATAAATTCCCACCGATAAAAAAATATGTTCCAAATTGTCCTAAAGAAGTGGAATACATCATTGAAAAAGCAGTTAAAAAGAATCCAAAAGAAAGATATAATTCGATTATGGAAATGCATGATGATATCAAAGCTTTAAAGGATAATCCTAATACTTTAAAAGAGAAAAAATCATTCCTATCTAGGATTTTTGGTTTTAAATAAATTATGATTGGAACTATTGTTTCTTGCCTTTATGGCAAATATAAAATATACGCAAATAAAAAGATATTAGATGACGTTTTTACTTTAAAAGGCACGCTTAGCAAAGATAAAAATAAAGTAATTGCAGGAGATATAATCGAATTTGATCCAAACGATTTAACTATATATAAAAGATATGAAAGACGTTCTTATTTAAAACGTCCAGAAATCGCTAATTTGGATTATTTATTAATCGTCAGCAGTTTGAGCGAACCTACATTTTCATATGATCTCTTATTTAAGTATTTAACTTACGCTAATGCCAATAGCATAAAATCAATTGTCATTTTAACTAAAAAAGACTTAATTGATGAAGAACATATCAAAGAAATAGATGAAGTTTTAACTAAATTAGATGTAAAACATTATTTTATATCCAATAAAACAAAAGAAGGATTAACTGAAGTTAAATCTTTATTAAAAGGTCATATATTTTGTTTGATGGGTCAATCTGGAGTGGGCAAATCATCATTGATTAATTCCATCGATGATGCTTTCAATCGTTTAATTGGAGAATATTCAACCTCTTTAGGAAGAGGAAAACATAAGACTAAAGAAACAATATTATTGCCTTATAACGAAGGGTTTATCGTCGATACTCCAGGATTTTCAAGTTTGGAATTAAACTTAAATAAGGTTGAAATTGCGCATTTTTTCATAGGATTTGATAAGTATTATACAAAATGCCCTTATTTTGATTGCCTTCATATAAGCGAAAAAGATTGCCAAATTAAAAAAGCAGTCAATGAAAACAAAATCCCAAAAATATGTTATGATAGTTATATAAAGTTAATTAATGAAATCGATTTAAATAAAAAGAGGTGATAAAAATGAAAGATGTAAAAATTGCTCCTTCCATATTAAGTGCTGATTTTAATTGTTTAAAAAATGAGCTTATCAAAATTCAAAGCGCTGGTGCTGAATGGCTTCATTTTGACGTGATGGATGGTGAGTTCGTCGATAATATTTCATTTGGATTACCTGTTTTAGAAAAGATAAGTAAATCTCATAACATGGTAAACGATGTTCATTTAATGATTAAAGATCCAGCAAGATTTGCTGCTCGTTTTATTAAAGCAGGCGCGGATATCATAACCTTTCATTATGAGTGCTTTGATAATGAAAATGATATCTTTAAGTTAATCAACATGATTCATTTAAATAACGCAAAAGCTGGTATTTCTATTAGACCTGGGACAGATGTTTTAAAATTAAAACCATTTTTACACATGATAGATTTAGTTTTAATCATGAGCGTTGAACCTGGATTTGGTGGACAAGAATTCATGAATAACGCATTAGGTAAAATCACCTTTTTAAAAGATTATAAGACCAAAAATGAAGACTGCCATTTTTTAATTGAAGTTGATGGTGGTATCAATCAAAAAACTGGTCCATTATGTAGCTTTTTTGGAGCAGATGTTTTGGTGAGCGGATCTTATATTTTTAATTCAGATGATTATAAAAAACAAATTGATAGTTTGAGGATGTAAGAATGATCAATAATTTTATTACCTATTTTGGTTCATTGGTTTTGCTTTTATTTGCCTTGATTGGCTTGATGGTTTCTTATTATAAAGAAAATGATTATTTCTATCATTTTCAAAATACTTTTCCTTATGAATTAATCAAAACTAAGACCAATACTTTTATGATTATATCTAGGATTTTATTGCTATCTTCATTTATGTTCTTATTTTCGTTTTTTGTAATTTATCCTTTTGAACTTTATCTTAATAATATCGATATAATGTCTAAATTTGTCAGCATTATTGGATGCGCATCGATATTGTCGTTTTTTGGTGTGTTTTTATTTGATATGAAAAATGTTAAATTGCATTTAGTCTTTGATGTATTTTTATTTTCGTTTTCTTTTATTTTAACTGCATCGATAGCGGTGATGGGATTTTGGAC
>JAHZFY010000033.1:0-2264 GCA_019421105.1 bacterium | reverse complement strand
AAAAGATTATTTGTGCATCGATTGCTTGCCTACTAGCAATTTTACAATTAGTGCTCATCTTTAATCCAAAATTGAAAGATTGGTCTAAATTAGAACAAAAGTCTAATGATGATGGAACAATAGTTTATGTTAGGCCAAAATGGTTTGCTTTAGCCTATAGTGAATGGAGTTTTATTTTATCCACTTACATTAATGGCTTAATCGTATTAATCATGTTTATCTAAAATAAAAAAAGTAACAAAAAAACGACCTTGATGGTCGTTATTTTTTTATTGCTAATTAACGGCTCTTGTTGAGGGTTTTATAAGCATGAGCTGACATTCTAACAGTCATGATTTTTCCGTCGACTTCAACGCGGAATTTTTGTAAATTAACATTCCATCTACGACGTGTAGCTCTTAAAGAGTGGGAACGATTATTACCACTGATAGGACCTTTACCTAAGACTGGACATACTCTTGACATACTTCAACCTCCTAACATTACGCTTGCTAATATTATCACATTTATATTTAAGTAGCAATAAAAAAATATTCAATTTTAAATAATAAAGACGAAATGTTAATAAATTAGTAATAATTTATGGCAAATATTAACTTTTTATGTAAAATTATTATAATTTTATTTATAATTAAATCGTAATTAATTGATATCATAAGGAGTTTTTTATGTCTAGTAAAACTGTAGCCTTAGTTCTTGCAGGTGGTAAGGGAACGCGACTTGAATTTCTCACAAAAAAAATCGCAAAACCTGCAGTTAGTTTTGGTGCAAAATACCGCATCATTGATTTCCCTTTATCTAATTGCGCGAATAGTGGAATCTCAAGAGTGGGTGTCTGCACTCAATATGAGTCAACCCTCCTAGATTCTTATATTGGTAATGGTGAAAAATGGGGATTCAATGGCATTAGATGTCTAATGTCGATACTTTCTCCTCGTCAAACTGAAGAAGGGGCTAATTGGTATAAAGGAACCGCTGATGCAGTTTTTCAAAATATCGATTGGATCGATTCTCAAAACTGCGACTACATTTTAGTTTTATCAGGCGATCACGTTTATAAAACCACTTATGATGAAATGATTGAACTACATAAAAAAAGCAATGCAGACGCTACGATTTCTGTCATGGAGGTCCCGATTAAAGACGCATCTAGATTTGGCGTTTTACAAGTAAACGACAAAGATGAAATAATCGGCTTTCAAGAAAAACCTAAAGAACCTAAGTCAAATTTGGTCTCGATGGGTGTTTATGTTTTTACTTGGAAGACATTAAAAAAATTCTTAAAAGAAGACCAAAAAGATGAAAATAGTGCGAATGACTTTGGCAAAAACATCATTCCTAACATGCTTTTAAAAAAGAAAAAAATGATGGTGTATCGTTATAATGGCTATTGGAAAGATGTTGGAACGATTTCTTCGCTACATGAAGCTAATATGGATTTGATCAAAGGGTTGACTGGTCCTAACTTATTTAATAATGTCAACGGTTCTATTTATACTGAAGACACACATAGCGTTCCTCAATACATCGGAAGAAAAGCTAAAGTAACTAGAAGTTTTATCAACCAGGGCGCTATTATTTTAGGCGACGTCAGCGATAGTGTCATTTCTAATGAAGTTATTGTTGAACAAGGTGCCGTCGTTGAAAGATGTGTCATCATGTCAGGAAGCACCATTCAAAATGGGGTCCATATTAAAAATGCTATCGTTGCTCCAAACACTAATATCGGCGATAAACGTCAAATCAATCTTGATGATGAAGACAATGTCGTATTAATCAATCACTAGGAGGTAATTTTTATGAGTAGAAAAGTTATCGGATTTTGCAATTTGCATTCTAGTCCAAAAATCGGTGGTTTAAATGAAAGAAGAGCCTTGGGGGCAGTCACTTTTTTAGGTCGATTTGCGATCATGGATTTCACTTTATCTAATTTTTCTAATTCTGGTATTGATGGGGTGTGTATTTTAGTTCACCATTTTCCACATTCTGTTTTAGGGCACGTTGAAAGCGGTGACGTATGGACTTCTAATACAAAGACTGGATTTGAATACATCTTTTTTAATGAATTTGGTGTAAATGATCCAAAGTGTAACACTGATATCAATAACATTACCGCTAACCTTTCGTCTTTAAAAAACATTAGAGAAAGAGCGGATTATGTGGTCGTTGCTCCAGTTCATTATTTAACCAGCATGGATTTTAGACCGATTATCGACCAACACGTCCATAAAGGTAGCAAGATTACCGCGGTTTATGTTCCTATT
>JAHZFY010000032.1:11150-12608 GCA_019421105.1 bacterium | reverse complement strand
AAATATAGCAAAAGCAATGGAAGATCCAACCATTCCATCTCCGATAATAACAACTTTACGATTATTCATAATCATCACCTCCATTTATATTATAAAAATATAAAGGAGTAGATTCATTAAATATGCTTATAAATTTACTTTAGATTTAACGTTTAAATATAAATTATCAAAATGGAAATCTTTATTTAAAACACTGATAGCGATATATCCATCATTAACTAAATAAACATCGCTATCTTTATCATAATTTAAATGTGAATCAATTGTTCTTTTTGGTGTTATAACATTACCATTGATTTCAAAATATCTATAATCATTTCGATTGACGACTTTACAAAATTTAATGCCTTTAATTTGATTAATTATAGGGAAATTAACATTTAAAAGATAATCTTTAGAAAGCAATTTGTTATCAAGAATAAATTTTAATGTATCATCGATATAATCTTTAATAAAATCTAAGTTTTTTTCTTGAGAAAAAGCAATAGATGGTACACCATACATCAAGGATTCAATGCACGCTCCTATCGTACCACTATGAAGGATATCATAAGTGATATTTAAACCATCATTAATCCCTGAAATTGTGACATCAAATTTAATTCCTAAACATGTCAAACCAAAACAAACACAATCCGCTGGAGTGCCTTTTAAAGCATAATGTCTATCATCAAATTTAATAAATTCCATGCTTGAAAAAATAGTCAAAGAAACGCTTTTTCCAGACATATGTTCATATGGTGCGACAACATAAACATCACCATATGATTTTAATTTTTCTTCTAATACTTTAATGCCTATTGCATTATATCCATCATCATTAACTAATAAAATATTCATAACGATAATATATCTTATTTAATTTATTTATACAAATAAATTGTTTAAATCATGCCATTATTAGATACCGCCCAAAAATATAAACTAGCTACGCTTCCATATGGAGATAATCTTTTCTTATATTTATTAAACAGTTTCCTATCAATTTTTTTATGATGATAAATAATGCACATTCCCTTTTTAATTGCTAAATCATCATAACTTAATATATTTAATCGTTGTAAGCAAAATAACAAAATCATTTCAGCGGTCCAAACACCAATACCTTTTAAAGATGTTAAATATTTAATTGCTTCATCATCATCTTTTTTATTTACTTCACTTAAGTCAAACATACCTTTGTTTATTTTAGTGACAAAATCATTGATATAATATGCTTTTTTGTAAGTGATTCCATAAGATTGCAATTTATCTATATCTATTTTTGATAGGGTTATAACATCTATAGTTTTTAAGTCATCTTTAATCCTATTCCAAATCGTTTCTTGTGCTTTCATAGAGATTTGTTGACCAATGATATGATGGATGATAGATGAAAATAAATCATCGTCAACTTTTCTATAAATTTTGCCGTATTTTTCAATGACTTCTTTTAATTTTTTGTCCTTATTTTTTAAA
>JAHZFY010000032.1:10414-11140 GCA_019421105.1 bacterium | reverse complement strand
ACCATAATTAAAATACATATAAATATAATAACAAAAAAGACTGCATTAAGCAGTCTTTAATGTTTGATTTATATAATTAAATCTTTTGTGCAACTTTCCAAGCTTGCCAGACGACAGTTCTTAAGTTGCCCACTTTATTAGCGTCACCAATAACATGGACATGTTTTGAAGGTTTTGCTAATGGAGTTGGAATATAGCCAATGGAGACGATAACATCATCTGCTTTGATTTCTTTTCTTTCACCATTATTATTTAAAACAACAACAGATCCATCTTTAATTTCGGTAACTCTTGATTCTAATAAAGTTTCGACTTTATGTAAATTGAAGAAATCTCTTAAATAAGAAGAGTTAGCTAAACAAACACCTCTTACAGCGATTAAGTCGTTTTTCATTTCAACAATAGTTGGAGTATGGCCTTTATTGAATAAATCATAAGCGATTTCACAACCTGTTAAACCACCACCGATGATAACGACATTCTTACCGACTTTTTTAACACCATTTAAATAATCGATTGCTTCAACAGCTTTTTCAATTCCAGGTATTCTCATTTGACGTGGCTTTGAACCAGTAGCAATGATGATTTCATCAGCGTTTAATTTATTGATATCAGTAACTTCAGTATTTAATCTGACATCGATATTTAATTTTTTAATTTGTAGACGATACCAATCGATTAATTGTCTATCTTTTTCTTTAAATGAAGGAGCAGCAGCTGGAATAA
>JAHZFY010000032.1:10108-10404 GCA_019421105.1 bacterium | reverse complement strand
TTTGTGGCCGCGTAATGTAGCAATTCTTGCGGCTTCCATACCACCTACACCACCACCAATGATAGCAACTTTTTTAGGTTTTTTAGCTTTGATAATATCAAATTTATGGCCCTGCATTGTAGTTGGGTTTAAAGCACATCTTGCCATATGTGCGACATCATCAAATGGTTCATCGTTTGCAACACCTTTATAATGTGCCATTGCAAAGCAAGCATTATGACAGCAAATACATGGTTGAATGTCTTCTAAACGATCTTCCATTAATTTTGTAACCCATTGATGATCAGTTAAGAATT
>JAHZFY010000032.1:5055-10098 GCA_019421105.1 bacterium | reverse complement strand
CAACACCATCGATTTTTCCTTCTGCAACTGCTTTTGCACCAACATCAGGTTCCATACGACCAGCACATACAACTGGAATATCAACGAATTTCTTGATGTGAGCACAATCGTCTAAGTTACAGTTTTGTGGCATATATGCCGGTGGATGAGCCCAATACCAAGCATCATATGTTCCATTGTCAGCATTTAACATATCATAGCCAGCATCTTGTAAGTATTTTGCGGCTCTTTCGGATTCGATCATATCACGTCCGATTTCTTCATATTTTTCATTTGGCATTGCACCAACGCAGAAATCTTTAGTTTTACTAACGACACTATAACGTAATGAAACAGGGTAATCTTTTCCACATTTTTCTTTAATTGCTTTAACAATTTCAACTGGGAAACGATAACGATTTTCAAAACTTCCACCGTATTCATCAGTTCTATGGTTAGTGTATTTTAATGTGAATTGGTCTAATAGATAACCTTCATGAACAGCGTGAACTTCTACACCATCAACACCAGCTTCTTTACATAACCTTGCGGTTTCAGCAAAAGCATAAATCATTTTTTGGATTTCTTTTTTTGTTAAAGCACGGCATTTATATCCGTCCGCCCAACGTGATGGTAATTCACTTGGAGAAGCAGTTAAATAAGAAACGTCGACAATAGGCTTTGCTAATGCACCTAAAAACTTGTTTTGTCCTAAAATAGCCAAATGATCAGTAACTGCAAATGAACGACCAAATCCAGCAGTTAATTGAACAAATAACTTTGCACCTGTTTTATGAAGTTCATCCATATAGACTTTTAGTTGTTTAAACATTCTTTTGTTTTGATACAACCAACGTCCACCTAATGTATCACGCAAAGGTGCGATACCTGGAATAATCAAACCAACATTGTTTTGAGCAATTTCCATGAAAAAATCTGCTGCAACCTTACTGAAATGGTTTGGTTTCATCCAACCAAATAATGATGTTCCGCCCATTGGACACATAACAATACGATTTTTGATTTCGACATTGCCAATCTTCCAAGGGGTAAACAATGGTTCGTATTTTTTATTCATATATTTATCTCCTATACAAAATTATTATACATCATCAAAATAAAAATGTATGTTTTTTTCAATAAAATAATTAGTTCATTGCTAAATAATTTAGACTTTTTAAAGTTTTACATTCTAAAATAATCTATTTGTCGCATTATTTATTATTCCTTGTTATAATTAAATTGTACATAAGCACGTGAGATCTTTTTAACGTCAAAAAGGAGATGAATATGAGCTTTGATAAAAGCGCGGTTGGATCATACGTCTATTATTTATCATTAGGAATCTGCCGCATAATAGAAACGGTTAAAATGGAAGACAACAGTGAGTATGTTGTTTTAATGTCTATCAATCAAAGGAATCCTTTAAAAGTTTATGTGCCATTAAGCAATGAAAACCAACTTGCTAAAATTTGCAAACCTCTAAACAAAGACGAGGTTAATGAATTAATGAAAAAGAATTATTCAAAAATAGAATGGAATAATAATAAAAGGGAAAGACAAGAAAAATTTAATTCAATTATCCATTCTTATAATTTTAAAGATATCATTGGTTTAATTAAATGCATTTCATTAAAAAACGAACAATTAAAAAAAGAAAAGAAACATCTATCTAGTTTTGATAGTGAACTAATGCAAAAAGCATTATATATAATTGGAGAAACAATATCATTTGCCTTGGGCATACCAATTAGCGATGCTAATCAAATATTTAAAGAAAAGGTCATGAATTAACATGACCTTTATTTTTATTTGTTACTTGTCATCAATTTATATAATGAATATCCACCACTAACATTAACTACATCAAACCCTAATCCTTTTAATAAACAGCAAGCATTATATGATGTAATACCAACTTGACAATGTATATAGATGGTTTTGTCTTTTGGTAATTTATCGATGTTATTTCTTAATTGATCTAATGGCATATTTATTGCATTACCAATATGTCCTAAATCATGCATTGCTTTACCTCTGACATCAATTAAATAAACTTCATCTTTAATTTTATCTATATCCAAAGGTGAAATAGATTTAATCCCAAGATTTAAAGTGTTATCAATCATAAAACCAAAGAAGTTTAAAATATCCTTGGCGCTTAAATATGGAGGGGCATAGCTTGATTCAACTTCCATTAAATCGTGATAAGTACAGCCTTTTAATAATAAATTAGATAAGACATCTATTCTTTTTTCCACAAGATTTTTGCCTATCATTTGACCACCTAAGATTTTGCCATTATCATCAAATAAAATTTTTGCATGTATTGGCGTTGCTCCTGGATAATATGTAGCATGTGAATTAGCGTTTTGATATAAAGCATGATATTTAATTCCAAATTTATTTAAAAGCATTTCATTTAAACCACAGCTAGAAACAGTATAGTCAAATAATTTAAACACTGACGCTAATGATATTTTTTGGCGTCTTGATTTTATGCCCTCAATATTATTAGCAATGATGCGTCCATGCTTATTGGCATAATTTGCTAAAGGAACATAAACTAAATGATCAGAAATAGCGTCATAATTTGAAACTAAATCACCACCAGCATAAATATTGCCATAGTTTGTTTTTAAAAAATCATCAACTTCAATCGTATTATTTTGATCAAGTTTAACGCCTGCATCTTTTGCAAGACCAACATTAGGCTTAACGCCAATCGCCATAACAATAGCATCGAATTCAAATTGTTCGTTATTATTTGTATTTACGATTAATTTTTCTTCTACTTTTTCAATTTTATTCACCATTGTATTTAAATGAAGAGTTACTCCGTGTTGTTTTAAAACACCATGCAAAATTAAAGCCATATCATAGTCTAAATTAGAAATGCTAGCTCTTCCTTCAAATAAATGAACTTCTTTATTTAATCCAGCGATGTTTTCCATAGCTTCTAAACCGATGAAACCCCCACCGATAACAGCAACTTTTTTGGCATTGTTCATTTTATCTTTGAGTTTAATTGCATCATCTACTGTTTTTAAATAATAAATGCCTTCATTATAAATACCTTCAATTGGAGGTGTAATAGCGTCCGCCCCCATGGCTAGGACTAAGTTATCATATTTTAATGAATATTGCTTATTTTCTTCATGATTTAAAACGATGACTTCATTTTCTTTAGGGGTTATTTTTATAACTTCAGAATTTAGCCTCAAATCAATGTTATACCTATTCACAAAAGTAGCCTTGTCAACGACCAATAATTTTTCTTTTTCTTTGATTTCATCTCCTACGAAATATGGTAGACCACAGTTTGCAAAAGAAGCATAATTACCTTTCTCTAATAAAATGACTTCATGATTTGGATTTAATCTTTTTAATCTAGCAGCACATGATGCACCTAAAGCAACAGCGCCAATTATAATTGTTCTCATATGTTTTCTCCTAATTAATTTATAACATATATAGATGATTAATAATATCTTAATACTCTTTTTTTAAAATCTTGACATGTGTCTAAAAAAGTTTAAAATAATTTTCATATTTTAATCGCCCTTATATGTATCATAAAGAGCGATATTAGTTTTAAGATTTGGAGGGAAAAAATATGAAACTTAAAACATTATCCGCTTTAGGAGTTGCTGCTTTATTAGTATTAGCAGGATGTACACCAACTAACAGCAGTAGTCAAGATAAAACTACTACTACAACAACTGAAACAACTACAACAGAGACATCAACTGTTACAGAGACAACAACCACAACAGAAACTGTCACATTTGAGGATGTTAAAAAATTAATGGAAGAAATTTGCATGTCTTTATATGGCACTAGCGTTGAAGGTGAAGACTATGTAGTTGAAACAGATGATGTTGGTCAACTTGCATTTACAACTTGTATTTTAAATGGTACTTTTACAAACGAAGAAGCATTTAATAACGTTCTTAGCCTTGTCCCTTTATACATGACAGAATTAGAAGAATATAGAGGTGAAGGTGAATTCTTAGATGGCACTGCATATTATGGAAGCGTCTTTACAAATGAAGGTGGTACTATCGCATTAGAAGTTGCCGCCTATACCGAAGCTGAATATGGTAATCTTGTTCAATTCCTTGCATATTTAGTTAAATAAAAAAACAAGAAAACCTTAGCCACCTTAACGGTGGTTTTTTTGTTGCAAAAAATATGCATTTGACTTGAAAATATACCTATGGGGGGTATCATATAATAAAGGAGTTTCTTATGGAATGCTGTAAAAATAAAAAGGTAACAATTCGTAGTGAAGAAGAAAAAAGAAATTTAGAAACAAGAATAAATAGAATCATCGGATCATTAACTGGTGTAAAACAAATGATTATAGATGATCGTTATTGTGATGACATTTTAATTCAACTGATTGCAATCGATAAATCTATTAAGTCTTTAGCTAATCAAATATTAAAACGACATTTAAACACATGCGTTAAAGATCAATTGTTGAAAGGGAATGACGATGTTTTAAATGAAATTATTGACTTATTTAAAAGGTTACAATAATTATGAAAAAGAAATTTGATGTAAAAGGGATGACATGTGCTGCTTGTCAAGCCCATGTTTTAAAAGCAGTTGAAAAACTAGATGGTGTTAAAGATGTTAATGTAAATCTATTAAATAATTCAATGGATGTTGACTTTGATGAAAGTGTCTGCAGCATTAATAATATTGAACAAAGCGTTAAAAAAGCTGGTTACGAGGCTAATGTTAAAGATAAAAATATATCTAAACAAGTAAATAAATCGTCTAAAGAAAATGATCATCAATTAACTAAATTAATCACTTCCTTTGTCTTTTTATTAGTCTTAATGTATGTTTCTATGGGCCATATGATTAACGCTCCTATGCCATGGTTTTTAGTGGGTGAAGAAAATGCATTAATTTTTGCTTTTACACAATTTTTATTAACTATTCCAAGTGTCATTATTTACTTTCATTTTTTTAGTAATGGATTTAAACGTTTATTTAAATTATCCCCTAATATGGATTCTTTAATTGCCATTGGATCTAGTGCATCACTAC
>JAHZFY010000032.1:0-5045 GCA_019421105.1 bacterium | reverse complement strand
ATATGATTGGATATGGTTTAGGCCATGATGATTTAAATATTGTTAATAATTACATGCACAATTTATATTTTGAATCATGTGCAATGATTTTAACTTTAGTTAGCTTAGGAAAATACTTAGAAAGCCTAGCCAAAAAAAGAACTACTAAAGCTATCACAAAAATGATGGATTTAGCCCCAAAGATGGGAAATGTCTTAAAAGATGGCGACATCGTTTCAACACCAATTGAAGATATTCAAGTTGATGATATAGTTATTTGTAAAAAAGGTGAAGTTATTCCTGTAGATGGAGAAATCATTAAAGGTACTGGTTCTATTGATGAAAGTAATTTTACAGGTGAATCTTTACCAATCTTTAAAGACAAAGGCAACAAAGTATACGCTTCAACAATTTTAAATTCTGGATATTTAGAAATTAAGGTTGATAAAAAAAGTGAAGATACAAATATCGCTACGATTATTAAGTTAGTGGAAGAGGCATCTAATTCAAAAGCACCTATTTCAAAACTTGCGGATAAAATATCATTATATTTTGTTCCTATTGTCATGTTAATTTCAATTTTTACACTGATTGGCTTTTTAATCGCTAGGTATCCATTTGAACTCGCTTTTAATATGGCAATATCAGTTTTAGTAATCGCTTGTCCTTGTGCATTAGGTTTAGCCACACCTGTTGCAATTATGGTTGGCGTGGGTAAAGGCGCCCAAAATGGTCTATTGATTAAAAATGCGGAAATATTAGAAAAATCTCATTTTATTAAAACTGTCGTATTTGATAAAACAGGAACTATAACAAAGGGGAAACCTTCTGTCACTGATTTTAAAATATTAAATAATCAAGGCAATCTATTAGATGTTATTTATTCTATTGAAGCGATGAGTGAACATCCTTTAGCTAATGCAATTATAGAATATGCGGCTGCATCAAATGCAAAAAAAGTAGAAATAAAAAACTATCAATCCATAGATGGAGTAGGTTTAAAAGCAATTTATAACGATGAAGAATATACGATAGGAAATAACAAAATTTCAAGATATTTAGATAATGATGAAACCTTTAAATTATTATCAAATCAAGGCAAAACTGTCTTATTTATCAAAAAAAATGAAGAAATAATTGGATATATTGCTATTAAAGATGAAATAAAACAAACATCAAAACAAGCCATTCAAGAACTCCATAAAATCGGTATTAAAGTCATCATGTTGACTGGAGATAATAAAACGACAGCTTCAAGCATTGCTAAAGAAGTTGGCGTCGATGAAGTTATTGCTGAGGTCTTACCTATTGATAAACAAAATGTAATTAAATCTTTAAAACAAGATGATAAACATTTAGTGGCTATGGTTGGAGATGGCGTAAATGATGCACTAGCTTTAACAAGTGCGGATTTAGGTATCGCTATTGGAGGAGGTTCAGATATTGCTATTGAGTCTAGCGATATTGTTTTAATGAAAAACGATTTGATGGATGTTAAAAATGTAATCGGTCTTTCAAAAAGAACCATTTTAGGAATTAAACTTGGTTTATTCTGGGCTTTCTTTTATAACTCAATTGGTATTATTATCGCGGCAGGAATTTTTTATCCATCATTTAATTTAATGTTAAATCCAATGATTGGTTCATTAGCGATGTCTATTTCAAGCGTATTTGTGGTTTTAAATGCATTGACCATCAATTTTTATAAAATTAAAAACACAAATAATATTGATAATTTAAATAAAAAGAAAGGAGAAGATATAAACATGGACACAATTACTTTACAAGTTGAAGGAATGATGTGTATGCACTGCGTAGCTCACGTTGAAACTGCATTAAAAAATGTTACAGGAGTAGATAAAGTTGAAGTTAGTTTAGATAAAAAAACTGCTACTGTAACTGGAACAAATCTTAATAAAGAAGCGTTGATTCAAGCAGTTAAAGAAGCAGGTTATGATGCAAAATAAACGGCAATTCGCCGTTTATTTTTTACCAAGTATTATGATGAATCTTAGTTTCATCGAAACGATCTTTTTGTTCTTTTTCTTCTTTTTTATAGCCCAATGCAATAAAACCAGAAACAAATATATTGTCAGGTAATTTTAAAATATTTTTAACCACAATATCGCTTTCGTCTCGTCTTTGACCACACCAGCATCCTCCCAAATCTAGGCCATGAATTGCTAAAAGCATATTTTGAATACAAGCTGATGTATCATTTAAAACAAATTCATATGTTGGATTAATATTTAAATCACCTAATACAGCTATAACTAAATTTGCCCCTTTCATTATTCTTTTACCAATAGACGTTTCAGAAATTTGATCAATAATGTTCCTATCATTAATTAAAATAAAGTGATATGGTCTAAGATTTCTAGCACTTGGGGCGGCGAACCCAGCATCTAAAATTGTTTTAATCTTTTCTACTTCGATTTGCCTATCATCATATTTTCTTATCGAACCTCTTTTAAAAATTACATCTAAATCTAGCATAAAATTGCCTCCATACTTGCTTATATTATATATTTAATTACGTAAAAATAGACTTAATTAAATTAAAGTTATATAATATTTTCATATTGGAGAAACGTTTATATGAAAATGAGGAAACTTTTAGGTATTATTTTACCTTTATTTGTTTTAACAAGTTGTGTTCAACCTCAAGTAGGTACAACTACCACTACTAAGGATGATAATACAACCACTACTAGTGAAGATGTCAAAACTTGGGATGAAGAAATTTTAAATTTAATGAAATCCCATCTTGATGGTTATGTTGTACCATATGTTGAAGTTTATAATGCTCAATGGGTTTATAATGAAGAATTAGGTGCATTATTATATCTTGCTGAAAACGTTGAATACACTACATATAGAAATTATGTTAATGATTTATTGGATCATTCATATGTTGATAAATCTGATGAATATGCAACAGATGAAAATCAAATAGTTTTAATTGATTACTATGATGATAAAAATCCATTTAATTTCGTTCAATGCCAACCTGTATTAATGGGCGAAGATGGCACAATTTTAACAGATGGCGTTGGATTTTTCGCGGCTGCTTTTTATTCCCAAAGAGCACAATTAGAATATCCAAAGCAAAGAATTGATGAAGATATGGCAACATTCTTTGAAGGGAAAATAAAATCTTTTCCTGAATTTACACTAGATTTTACACCACTACATTATGCTGTATTTGATATGCTAGTGTTTATTGGATTCAGTTTCACAATCTATGGTGGTAATGGTGTGGAAAGCATTAAAACTGGTCTTAACAACGCTAAATGGACTCATTTAAAAGATGGCCCTACTTCTTATTATTTCTATGATGATAAAAACTTAGGTACTATCGAATTATTTTATGATGAAACTTTAAATGCTACAAATGTCATTGTTTCAGTTTATAGAGACGTCTATGTTACATGGCCAGAAGATAAAATTAAAAAACATCTAGCTGAATTAAATATAGAAGAAACAATACCAGACCCAAAATTTGATTTTACTAGACTTGCTTATGATGTGTATTTTTCTTTAGAAGATGGTTATTTAGAAATTTCTGCATCATATGGCAATGGATATAAATCATATAAAGAAACATTATTAAATAATGGATGGACATTATTAAATGATGGAACTGATGGTTATCTTGAATTTATAAGTCCTAATAAAACTGCATATATCATGCTAGAACAAAAATTTGAAAATACCACTGTCATCACTGTTTATCAATATTCTGACACCGGTGTTTGGCCAAGTGAAACAATCTCTAATTTAATGGCTCAATTAGGTTTAGGTGATGTTAACATTCCAGCTTTAACAATGGATAATTTAGAATATCAAGTTGAAGATTTTTATCCTGAAGATGGCGTTATTCAAATGTATATAATTGGTAATAGCATCATTGCTGAATATTCAAAAACATTAAAAGAAAATGGCTGGAGCGTTTATTCAAACGCAACTGGCTTAACTGCCTTTGACCCTACAAATAAAGTACAAATCAATGCAGTTTACGATGATTTTGAAGGATATACAGAAGTTATTATAGGTAAAAAAGAAGAAGGTTATGATACATGGCCAGAAGAAAAAATAAATGAACTTTTAACGCAATTAAAAGCTGATGAAACATTCTTACCTCTAGAAGGTGGCTTCTTATATCAATTATATCTTGAAGATATGTCATATAATTCTAGTATCGGTGTCTATGTATGGACAAGAGATACAAGCTTAGTCACAACTTATTGTGAAGCATTGAAAGCAAATGGTTGGGTTGAATCCGATTCCGGTTGGGGTGATTATAATTTCAGCAAAGGAAATTGCTTTATTGAAGTAATGGATGGAGTCGAATCAGATGGCGCGATTTCAATATTCTTTTACGCAGATAAATCTAAGGTAATGTAAATGAACATCAAAAAAATTTTGTTAGCGGTTATAACACCAATTCTAATTGCACCGCTTTTGAGTAATTCTCCATCTCCTGATCCAATACCAAATTATGGGTATGAGAATTTTAGTTATGAATTAACGCCGATAAAAGAAAATGTAAATGATTATCAATATGAATTATCTTATGAAAATTCAGGTGATAATTTTGTATACTTAAATCAACACCAATTCAAATATTCAAATAAGATATTTCAAAATATAATTATTGAGCCATTTTCAGTTGGTACTTATTTAATTTCTTCTGAAGTTAAGTTAACAAAAGAAACTATGTATTATCAACCATATGAAATAAATGAGAATTTAAGCTTCAATATTTTTAATTATACGATTACTTTGTTAAATGATGAAAAAAACATGGCTGGCTTTTATGTTTATAACATCGATATTGAATTAAAAGATTACGATTCTCAATACTATTACTTTTATATCTTTGATATTGATTATCGAGGTGACTTACAACATATTTTGTCTTATGATTCAAAAAATATATACACCAAAGAAAAAATTAATATTGATGATCTTAAAA
Source organism: bacterium (assembly GCA_019421105.1). Classification (GTDB taxonomy): domain Bacteria; phylum Bacillota_I; class Bacilli_A; order RFN20; family CAG-826; genus CAJOOD01. The sequence continues at coordinate 88 of JAHZFY010000032.1, read as the reverse complement.
TTAATAATATTACTCTTTTACAAGGAAGATCTATAAATAATTATGGTTATTATGTTATTTTTGGATTAATTGTTGGTCTTGCCGCTAC
>JAHZFY010000031.1:7181-12629 GCA_019421105.1 bacterium | reverse complement strand
CCCTGAATGGATTAACGAATCCTTGACTAGACATAAGAAAGGATAAAATAGATGAAATTAGATTTAAGTAATGCTGTCAATAAAGATTTTTTAAATGACTATAAACAAAAGGTTTCAATTATCAATGAGATGATTGAAAAAAAGACTGGCTTAGGCAATGATTTTTTAGGTTGGGTTGATTATCCAAAAACTTATGACAAAGAGGAATTAAAAAGAATCATCAAAGATGCCGAATACGTTAGAAACAATTTTGATGTTTTAGTAGTATGTGGTATTGGAGGTTCATATCTTGGTGCAAGAAGTGCAATCGCAGCTTTAGGTGGCTTATATCCAAATAGAAAATTAGAAATAATCTATTTAGGGAACACATTTTCACCAAATTATACTGCTCAAGTATTAAATTATTTAAAAAATAAAAAGTTTGCTATTAATGTCATTTCTAAAAGTGGTACTACAACTGAAACTTCTATTGCTTTTAGATTGTTAAAAGAATTATTAGAAGAAAAAATTGGAATTGAAGAAGCAAAAAAAGCAATATTTGCCACTACCGATAAAGAAAAAGGTGCTTTAAAAACACTTTGTTTAGAAAAAGGATACACCACTTACGTTTTACCAAGCAATATTGGAGGAAGATATAGTGTTTTTACCGCTGTTGGATTATTCCCAATTGCTTGTGCTGGATTTGATGTTCAAGCACTTTTAGATGGCGCTTTAGAAGCATACGAAAAATATAACAATGATGATTTAGAAAATAATGACTGTTATAAATATGCATGTTTAAGAGATTACATGTATAAAAAAGAAAATAAATCTGTCGAATTGTATGTTCAATATGAACCACACTTGAACCAAATTAACGAATGGTTAAAGCAACTATTCGCAGAAAGTGAAGGAAAACAAGGTAAAGGTTTATTACCGGATTCCGTATCTTTTTCAACAGACTTGCATTCTTTAGGACAATTTGTTCAACAAGGATCTAAAATTTTATTTGAAACAATCTTTTTAGTAAAAAATGCTAAAGAAGATATTGTTATTCCTTTTGATGAAAAAGATTTAGATGGATTAAATTATCTTAATGGTAAAAACTTAGAATTCGTAAATAGAAAAGCATTTGAGGGCACATTAATCGCTCACGTAAAAGACGGAAATGTTCCATGTGCAGTCATCGAATTAGAAAAAATGGATGAAAAAACTCTTGGTCATTTATTCTATTTCTTCATGAGAGCATGTGCTATGAGTGCATACATGTTAGACATTAATCCTTTTGATCAACCAGGTGTTGAAATTTATAAGAAAAATATGTTCCATTTACTTGGTAAAAAAGGTTATTAATTCATTAATTGAACTCGCTCCCAATCAAAAATATTTAATTTATTAAAATATGATTTGACTTTTAATGGGGGCGAGTGATATATTAATAAAGCGCATGACGTACCCAGCAGGGATGCTTAGCTCAGTTGGGAGAGCATCGCCTTTACACGGCGGAGGTCGGGGGTTCGAGCCCCTCAGCATCCACCAGTAAACATTTACAACTTGGAGGGGTAGCGAAGTGGCTAAACGCGGTTGACTGTAAATCAACTCCTACGGGTTCGGCGGTTCGAATCTGCCCCCCTCCACCATCGTTGCTTAACTACATTGGGGTGTAGCCAAGCGGTAAGGCAACAGACTTTGACTCTGTCATCTCGGTGGTTCGATCCCACCCACCCCAGCCAAAAAATTTCTCCCGTTAGCTCAGTTGGTAGAGCACTTGACTTTTAATCACGGGGTCAGAAGTTCGAATCTTCTACGGGAGACCATGTTGTGCCCAGGTGGCGAAATAGGTAGACGCACAGGACTTAAAATCCTGCGGGAGGAATATCCCATACCGGTTCGATTCCGGTCCCGGGGACCATTTACAATTATAAAAGCACCTTACTCGGTGCTTTTATTAATTTATATACCATTTGGGGTGTAGCCAAGCGGTAAGGCAGCGGGCTCTGAACTCGCCATCCCTGGTTCGATCCCAGGTACCCCAGCCATTTTATAAATATATTTATATATTTGTTGTCCTTTTAATTAATAATTTGTTATAATTTAAGACGCTATGGATACTCAAGAAAAATTAATTATTGAAACATTAGATAAAATTAGACCATTTCTTCAAAGAGATGGTGGCGATATTGAATTCGTCAGTTTTGAAAATGGTATTGTCTATGTTAAAATGCACGGAGCATGTCAAGGGTGTTCCTATATCGATTTAACTATTAAAGAAACAATTGAAGTAATTCTTCAAGAAGAAGTTCCAGGAGTTGTTTCTGTTAAAGTAAAAGAAGAAAATTAGCCAACATAATTGTTGGCTTTTTTAATTATAATAATATGTTTCCTTTTCGATTTGCGATTACATATCCTTTTCGATTGTAAACGTCTTTACGATTATATGTTAGACGACTTCCATCAGGTTCTAAGAATACTCCACCAGCTTCTTCTACAACAATATTTGAAGCCGCAGTATCCCATTCTTTTGTACCGTCTGACATTCTATAAGATAATTCAGCATCACCTTTAGCAATTAAACAAGCTTTAAGTGCGGAACCTTTTTTATGAACATGTTTTATTTTATCATTATGTTTTTCTATTAATTGTTTTTCTTTATTGTTTAAATGAAAGACGGATGTTAAACAAGTAATATCTTCTAATTTATCATTCACGTGTATTCTTGTTGCTACGCCATCTTTTAAATAGAAAGCACCATTTCCTTTACTAGCATAATAAACATCATCTAAAGCAGGCGCTAAAACGACACCTACAACGATTTCATGTTTATAGGCAAGTGCGATATTTGTAGTAAATTCATCGTCTTTGGCAATGAAATCCTTTGTTCCATCTACTGGATCAACAATCCAGACGTAATCATTATCTAATCTAGTTAAATCATCATTGCTTTCTTCAGTTAAAAAAGCATGATTAGGGAATACTGATTGTAAATATTCTTTGATGATTTTATCAGCTTTTTTATCAGCGATAGTTACAGGTGAATCATCCGATTTTATTTCAATGTTAAACTCATGGTTTTTATAAATATCCATGATGACATCTTTTGCTAATAATCCAGCTTTAATTGCTTCTTGTAACTCTTTTTCCCACATACTTATTTCTCCTTTATTAATAACTTTAAATCGTTTAAAACCATATCGATGTTTTCTTCAGAATAATCAATGGTCATGCCACACGCTAAATCGTGTCCTCCACCACCATATTTTTTAGCAACATCCACTACTTTAATATTACTACTTCTTATTTCAATCGATATTTTATTATTTTCTTTTATATAAAATAAACACCAAATTGGATAATTAATAACATTGCTTAAACACGAAACTAGCCATCCAGGATATCGATGGTAATGAAATCTTTTTAAAACTTTATCATCAAGAACTACATATAAAATATTTGATTCAAAAATATGATAATGAGATAAAACATATCCTTTCAAATTTAGATTTGTTAATGATGTTTTTTGTGTAAAATCATAGACTTTTGCATAATTTATTCCTAAATTCATCATTTCATAACCAGCTTTTAAACTTTTAAAATCATCTTCTAAAAATAAAAATCTATTGGTATCAGAAACAACACCAAAGAATAATATTTCATATGTCTTAACATCTAATTTTAAATCCCATCTTTTAAATAGATAATATAAAAGAGTGGCAGCACTTGCATAATTTTTATCGATGATTGTATATTCAAATTCTTCTAAAACATTTTCGAAAGGATTATGATGATCGATAAATAAAACTTCTTTAGCGTTTAAAATTCTTTTATCTTCGCTTCTATTGATATCGTTAAAATCAACTGCAATAGCTAAAGAAGTTGAAATAATATCATCGTTTATCTCATCACAAGTCGATAAAAAATCTGACATACTTGGTATGCCAGATCCTGCTAAAAACACTTTTTTAAAAGGATAGTTGATATTTAAAACTCGTTTTAAAGCAACCTGCGATGCAAAACAATCACCATCAGGATTTACATGTCCAAATATGACAATGCTATTATATGATTCAATGAGTTTTAAATATTTATCTTTCATTAATAATAATTTTCTTCGCTATTTTTTTCAGACGATTCATCGTTTTCTAAATATTCATCGTCTTTTTCTTTATTATCATCATTATCTTCGATAACGGTATCTTCATCATCAGAATCATCACCATTATCAGAATCTTCGATAGAATAAACTTCACCCATATCTCTATGGACTTCATCAAATGAGTGATTTGCTTTTAAATCCCATATATCATCACTTAGAATTACAAATCTTCCATCGATGGATAAATTCGTATAAAACTTAGCGATTTTTTTATTTGCTTCTTCATCACTTAAGTTTAATTCTTTTTTGACGTGTTCCCAAACTTCACTAAAACGAACAACATCTTTTCTTTGATTAAAATAATCAAATGCAATATCTAACATTGATTTTGCCATTTCTTATCTCCTTTACATATTTTCTGGAGCATTAACTCCAATTAAATCCAAACTATTTTTTAAAACAATTTTGCTAGCCAAAGATAAACCTAATCTATTCTTGGTTAGTTCCACTGCATTAGAATCTATTATGCGGCACTCAGTATAATAAGAGTGGATAGCGGATGCTAATTTTTGAACATAATTAACTATTAAATAAGGCTGTTTATTTAAAGATGCATTATGTACTACTTGAGGATACTCAATTAAAACTTTCATTAAACTCAATTCTTTTTCATGATTTAATAGACTAGCTGATGTATCAATACCAAAAACATCTACATTTTTATTTAAAACAGAGCATAATCTAGCATGAGCATATTGTGCATAATAAACTGGGTTAGATGAATTTTGTTCTCTAGCTAAATTCATATCGAAGTCTAAATGAGCATCTGCGCTTCTTGCAACAAAGAAATAACGAACAGCATCAACACCAGCTTCTTCAAACAATTCTCGTAAGGTAATGGTTTGTCCAGTTCTTTTTGAAAGTTTTACTTCTTCACCGTCTTTAAAAATTCTTACCATTTGAATAAGTTCGATATCTAAAGCATCTTTTGAATATCCATGCATCATTAAAGCTGATTTCATACGATTTATATATCCGTGATGATCTGCTCCTAAGACATCGATTAAATAATCAAAACCACGACTTAGTTTATTCAAATGATAAACAATATCAGGCAAAAAGTATGTGTAGTCACCATTAGATTTAACAATGACACGATCTTTATCATCTAAAAATTGTGATGTTTTTAAAATTGTGGCGCCATCTTCAACGTATGTAAATTGTTCTAAATTCTTTATTTCTTTTTCTACGGCGTTATTTTTTCTAATATCAGTTTCATAAGAATAAACATCAAACGTAACTCTAAAATCTTTTAAATCATCCACGATTTGCTGTAATAATAAGGCTTTACCTTTTTCCATACAATAAGGAATTGC
>JAHZFY010000031.1:0-7171 GCA_019421105.1 bacterium | reverse complement strand
CTTTTTCATTTTTGATTAAATTTGCAATATCGATGATTTCATGACCACGATACATATCATCGTCAAAAACGATATTTTCACCAAATAGTTCTTTATATCTAGCATAGATAGATTTACCAAGATTATTAATTTGATTCCCAGCATCATTAATGTAATATTCATTAACGACATCATAACCATCTTTTTTTAATATGCGAGAAATAGAATCTCCAATAGCAGCATTTCTAGCATGACCTAAATGTAAATAACCGGTTGGATTAGCGGAAACAAATTCAACATTAACGCGTTTATGTTTCGTTTCGCCATCACCGTATTTATCACCCAAAGCAATCACTTTTCCAACAACTTCGCACAACGTATTGTTCGACATGAAAAAATTGATAAATCCAGGACCAGCAACTTCAATTTTATCAATCCCATCTTTATCGATATTTTCGATGATTAGATTAGCAATATCGCGAGGTGCTTTTTTTAATAAAGAGGCAAAGCGCATAGCAATATTACTAGAATAATCACCATGACTTTTTTCTTTACAAGTTAAAATAACAACATCTTGTTCTTTAAATTCGATGTTTAATTTTGTTAATGCATCACAAATTTTTGTCTTTAATAATTTTTCAATATCCATAGTAGAATTATTATACTTATAATAAATTAATTTTCAATAGTATTATTTAGCAATACAATTGCACTTGCTTCTACCGCCATTCCTTTGCCGATTTCATCAATGCCTTCATTAGTTCCTGCTTTAATAGAAACACGTCCTATATCGCAGTGTAACAACATAGAAATATTATTTCTCATTTTAAGAATATAATTTGCAAGTTTTGGTTTTTCCATAACTATTTGAATGTCAATGTTTCCAATTTGATAGCCATGCTGTTTCATCAAATCATAAACATGATGAACAATTAAAGAAGAATCCATGTCTTTTAACTTTTCATCTGTATTTGGAAAATGAGTGCCTAAATCTCCTAATGCTAAAGCACCTAAAATAGCTTCTGCTAAACAATGATAAACAACATCACCATCGCTATGGGCTAAGCATCCTTTATCAAAAGGAATTTCCACTCCACCTATTACAAGGCGTTTATTTTCCACTAAACGATGAATATCTTTTGAAAATCCAATTCTCATATTACACATTAAACCTAAAAAACATTATATCACCATCAACTGGCAAATAATCTTTTCCTTCACTTCTTAATTTTCCTGCTTCTTTAACAGCAACTTCACTTCCTAGAGCTTTAATATCATCAAAATGATATACTTCAGCACGGATAAAGCCCTTTAAAAAATCTGTATGAATTACTCCAGCACATTGATTAGCTTTCATGCCTTTGATGAATGTCCATGCTCTACATTCATCTTCACCAACTGTAAAGAAAGTGGATAAATTTAATAGGTCATATGTGGCTTTAATCACTTTATCTAAGCCTGATTCATCAACATTTAAAGATTTTAAATATTCCATTCTTTCTACTTCATCAAGCTCTGATAACTCACTTTCAATTTGGCATGAAACAGGAATAACTTTTGTGTTTTCTTTATTTGCAAAATTTAATAAGTTTTGATAATGCTTACAATTAGCTAAATCCAATAAATCATCTTCACCAACATTAGCGACATACATGATAGATTTAGATGTAAGTAAGAAATAATTTTCATTTACATATTTAATTTCTTCATCGCTTAATTTAGTTTGTCTAGCTGGAATACCATTTAATAAATCCGCTTCTAATTTCTTTAATATCCCAACTTCAAAAATAGATACTTTATCTTTAGCAATTTTTGCTTTTGTTTCTACCTTTGCTAAACGATTTTTGACTGTATCTAAATCAGCAAGACAAAGTTCGATATTAATAATTTCGACATCTCGAATAGGATCAACAACATTTTCGACGTGGATAATGTCAGGATTTTCAAAGCAACGTACAACTTCAACAATTGCATCGCATTGTCTAATGTTAGCTAAAAATTGATTTCCTAAACCTTCCCCAGCGCTAGCCCCTTTAACAAGACCTGCGATATCAATAAATTCACAAGTAGCAGGAATAGTTTTTTTAGGTTTAAAAAGATTAGATAAAAAAGATAAACGTTGATCTGGGACATTGACTATTCCAGCATTTGGTTTAATGGTTGCAAATGGATAATTAGCGGCTTCGACATGCGAATTAGTAATCGCATTAAACAAGGTTGATTTTCCAACATTTGGAAGCCCTACAATACCGGCTTTTAAAGACATATAATCACCTCTTACGCTAGTATTATAACAAAGAATATTTTCCTTAAAAGAAAAATCATTGTTTTATAGCTTGTAAAGGATCTAATTTTTTTATTTTATGGTCAAATATAAGACATGGTACAATTCCAATCACTATTGATAAACAAATCATGATTATATAAGCAATCAAATTAAAAGAAATATCGACTGATATATTCATAGGTTTAATAAAATTAAATTTTGAAAAGATTGTTAAAAACAATAATTCAATACATGCACTTATCCCACCACCTAAAGATAGCATCAAAGAATAGATATAAAGCAATTTTTTTGCTTCTTTATTATTCACTCCTATACATCTTAATAATCCAATATCTTTTTTAATATCAATGATATGCAAATAATTTGATATTGCCATGATGCAAAATGATATTAAAAATGTTGTAAAAGACAAGACTAATAAAATGATTTTTGCATAAAAACAAAACTGTTCTGTTTGCCTTTCTAGATCTTTTAAAGGTGTATCAAAACTATAATAAGAAAATTCATCACTTAATTTTTTCATTAAAATTTGTTCATTTATGTTTTCATCAAATTCAAAAGAAAAAGAAATTGGTAATAAGTCAAATGCACTGATATTTAATAAAATTTGAAAAAATAACAATGAAAAAAATTCGTTTTGATAAAGGATATTCCCTTCTTCTTTACATACCCCTACAACGATTAACTCAGTTGTTTGAAATTCGACCTTTTGATTGTTGGAATCATCAAGGTTATATTTAGATGATGCTACATGTAGAATTTTACCAATTGCGGAGCCATTAAATAAATCTTTTTCAATTTGTCGAGATATAACAATTTCATTGATTGAAGAAGGCTTTCTTCCATATATTTTTTTATTTTCTATACCTTTTAGATATACACCATTTTTTGATGTTTTACTAAAGTGTCCGGTTTTGACATTCTTAGGTAAATCTAAATCAATTAAGGGGTCAAAATTATTTGATGCAAATACACCTGTCGTTTCATCTAAATCATCAATATTATCACTGATAAACATAACTCTAGAAAATCCACTTAATATACTGCTTCCAAACATTGAATATCCACCGCTAGAAGAAAAAATTGGATTGAATATTTTATTATCAATTTGTTTAAAATAATTCCAATCAGAAACATTAATAGATGGAAAATTATTTTTAAAAATTAAAATGCGATCTATATCTTTATTATCTTTTTGAGCGTATAACCAAGGATAATATTTTCTATCAGCAATTTCAAAAATGTAATCATCATAAAAATTATCTAATTTTGTTTCATATAAAAAGTCATAATTTTTACCCATTAATTTTAAATAATATATCTTTTTTAAAACCCAAGGATAATAATCAACTTTGCTTAAATTTAAATTGATAGAGAATCGCATTTGTTCTTCAAAAATATATTCGTTCCACAATGGATTGGAATGATATATTGCTGGTACATTAGATATGATGAAACCTTTTAAAGTGAAGATTTGTTCATCATGATATTCCCAATCAGGATTTGAAAAATTAAAAACAACTTTTGGTTTTTTATATAGAATATAGTTTGACAATGATTCAATTGTTTTCTCTATTCGATATTCATAACAAATAGAGTCAATTTGAAAAGGATCTAAAGCTATTATTATTTCATCATCTTTTAACTCTTCGATATATTGGGGGTATATCTTTTCATCTACATCATTTAGGTCGATGAATTCATTTATGCTTCTTGCACTGTAACCATCTATTGTATATTTATATCTTGAATCAAATAAGCTAAGACTGTTTTCGTTTTTAAAATATTGTTCAAAATTGGCTAAATAACAAACTCCAATATTTTCAATTTTATCTTTGCACTGATTTGATATTTTAATTGCCTCATCAATATTAACTGATTCAATTTCATTAGAATAGGCATTGTCATTTTTTCTTGTCACAGTGATTTGATTTGTCGAAAACATAGAAGAGTATAATCCTAAAATCGTGGAATATATCGTATCAGAAATAACAAAGGAAAGACCAACACCTAATAAACCGCAAGAAATCAAAAAATTATTAATAAAAGTTCTAACTCTTCTTGATTTCATTTTGTTGAGGCTATGCCGATATATAAAATTTAAAGGTAAACTTTTTTTATTGGCTATTTTTTTATCGTCATAAATTGCTAAATTAACTTTATTTATTGGGGAATTGTCTTGTGTTTTTATATCTATAACAAAACCATCTTTTAAAGAAATGATCTTATCTGCATATAATTTGGCTAAATCTAAATCATGGCTCACTACAACAACAGTTTTTGAAAAAGAAATATTTTTTAAAAGTCCCATGATATCAATTTTGTTTTTGCTATCAAGGCTTCCTGTTGGTTCGTCACATAAAAGTATATTTGGTTTATTTATAATCGCTCTTGCAATCGCGACTTTTTGTTTTTCCCCTCCGCTTAAATTTTTGACTTTTTCATATTTTTTATGCTTTAATTTAACAATATTTAAAGTATCATCCACTGATTGTTTAATGTAGTAATCATTAATATCACTTCGACATTGAATTGGTAAAGAAATGTTATTTAATACACTATCTTCATTAAATAATTTAAAGTCTTGAAAGACGTATCCAACACTAGACAATCTAAATGTTTCTTTATCTTTTGTTTGCATCTTATTAATGGATATATTGTTAATATAAACATCTCCAGTAAAATCTATTAACCCAGCAATACAATTTAACAAAGTCGTCTTTCCACACCCTGATGGACCAACTATAAAAATTAATCCCTTATCTAACTTGAGATTGATGTCTTTTAAAATATTTTGAGTACCATATGACTTATTTAAATGAGAAATCTTAATCATTCATCCGCCAACTCCTTTTTTATAGAGATGGTATTAGAAAATTGCAAAGGTAAATATGAAGATAAAACGCTTGCACCTATCACAAAAACAAAAACAATTAAAATTAAAAATAAAAACTTATCATTAAAATATAAAAACGGGATATCGATAATTTCAAATAATGAGTATCTATTTTGTATAAATGCATTAACGATAAATTGACATAGCCACGAAATGAATAATGATGTTATGAAAGCAAAAAATGTAATGATTAAATTTTCAAATAAATATATGGAAAAAATTTGCTCTTTATTTGCGCCAAAGGCATACATGATCGCATTATGTTTTTTATCTAACATAAAAGAAGAAAAACTACTGATGCCGATAATTAAACAAGTTCCTAAACACGTCAATAAACAAAATATTAAAAATCCTTTTGAAATTGCACCAGTTAAGGTAACAAAAGATTGTTTTAATATCAAACCTTCACCTTCGATTTCAATATTATCAATTAATTCATGTTCAATATAATTATTATCGATTAATTTAAAATCTTTAGTTTTGAAAAATGCAAGATGAGAAAAAGATGAGATTTCAGATGTGTTAGATGCATCATTTATTAAATCATACCATGTGTATTCTTTATCTAAATACGAAGATAAATTTATCATAATAGATTCTTTTATATAATTGATTAAACTTGAATAATCGAAATATATTTTAGGAATTGTCATGAAAGAAAACTCATCAACAACTCCATATATTTTAAAACTCTGATTAATAATAAATTCATCTTTGATTTGTTGTTGATTTTCATCATTTTTATTATAAAAATATGTGTAATTTGATGAAAAATTTAAATCCAGTCCTGTTATGGAATCAACATCTAATAAGCCTTTTAAATATTCTTCAAAGCTCTTATTGACTAAAACACCATCATATTTTGGTACACTGCCTTTTATCAGTAAACTTGAATTCAAATATTCATCATCAAACTTATAAATAGGAGAAATTTTACCTTGGGATAAATTATATTCGCTATGTGTTAATTTGATATTTTTATATAAAGTCTCAAAATTCAATTCTAAATTAACATCAGGATTATAATTATGTATACGTTTAACTTCGTCTTCGTTTAATCTAGTCATTTTATTTATTTTTAAACTTGAATTTGGTATATCAATTTTATCGACTTTATAAATTTTATTTGTCCCATAATCTAGTCTTTGAATACTTTTATCTTGAATAACATTGTTTATGCCATTATTAAATCCAACATTTAAAAAAATAAAAGATATTCCAATGACCATCGATAAAAAGCATAAAGTATCTTTGATTAAATTATTTTTTATCTTATTTATTGATTTTTTAATTATCCAATTTTGATTTTTACCTATTTTATGTTTAATTTGAAAATCTTTTCTATTTATATCATCATCTTGTACCTTACTTTTTATATCTTTTATTTCGCCATCCTTTAAAGTAATGATTTTATCAGAATATTTTTCAACAAGCTCAAGGTTATGTGAAATTAATATTACTAATCGTTTTTTAGATATACTTTTAAATATTTCCATGACTGCAATCGAGTTTTTTTCATCTAAAGCTCCAGTTGGCTCATCCGCTATTATTATTGATGGATTATTTATTAACGCTCTTAAAATTGCAACCCTTTGAGCTTCTCCGCCTGATAAATTTTTAACTAACTTATTTTTATATGTTTTTGAATCTAGACCAATTTTATCTAATAAAACGGAAGCATCACTTTTTGCTTGTGTTTCATCTTCTTGAAATAACAATCTAGGCAAAATTATGTTATCGATTACATTACTATCTAATAACAGATTATAGTGTTGAAAAATCAAACTTATATCTTTAGATCTATAGGATTGAACTCTTTTTTTATTAAATTTATTTATGTTAGCGTCATTAAAAAATATTTCCCCTTCACTAGGTTTATCTATAAGACTAATAAGATTAGCAATTGTTGTTTTGCCAGACCCGCTTTTTCCTACAATGCTAATCAAACCTTTTTTAGGAAATGTGTATGAAAAATTTTTTAAAGCAAAAAAATCATCATATTTTTTGCT
>JAHZFY010000030.1:7041-12647 GCA_019421105.1 bacterium | reverse complement strand
ATCTATGCTGCTACATTTGTAGTCTGCTATGGTTTAGCAATTGGTATTGGAGTCATCGCCCATATCCCTGTTGATGGAACCGCTTTAGGTTATTCATTTTTATTCAGCCTACAATCATTTTTAGTTGGATTAGTTCTATTTATTGGTATTGGTGCATTAGTTGTATTTGCATTACTATTAATCATCAACCTCAAAAATTATGGAAAACCATTTAAATTCGCTTCTAAAAAAGTTAATGAAGATCAATTAAATGAAAAATTAGAAGAAAGAGTTGAAGAAAATAAACAAGTTGAACAAGGTTTATTATCCGCAGCATTTGGCGATGTCAAAGCACCAAGCGTTTTAAACGCAACAGGTGGCGTTGCTAGTGGCGTAGCGTCTAGTAATGATGAGCCAACCGCTTTATTGATCAAAGAAAGAGTTTTCCCAGGTTTATGTAAAATTGATACGATTAATGAAATCGTAAAACAAGAAGAATTTGCTGATAATATCACTCTTGATACTTTATGTAACAATTTTAGAAATTATTTAGCAACTCATGAAAAACTATACTATGATATCGCTACTATCAGAGCTTTCGTAGCAGGTTTAAGCGCATCTAGATTGATTATCTTAGAAGGTCTTTCTGGTACAGGTAAATCTTCTATCGCTCGTTATTTTTCTGATTTCATCAATGAAAAATCTTTCTTTGTTCCTGTTCAAGCTACTTGGAGAGATAGAAGCAATGTTTTAGGTTTCTACAATGACTTTTCAAGAAGTTATAACGAAACTGAATTCTTAAAACATCTTTATGAAGCAACCTATAAAGCAAGACATGTCAATATCATGGTCTTAGATGAAATGAATATTTCTCGTATTGAATATTATTTTGCAGACTTCTTATCTATCATGGAATATCCAATGGAAGATTGGGTTTTAAAAATCATGCAACTTCCATATGATTTTGAAGCCCCACTTCATTTAGAAGAAGGTGAACTCCACATTCCTGAAACTACATGGTTTATTGGAACCGCTAATAAAGACGATTCCACATACACTATCACCGATAAAGTTTATGACCGTGCTATCGTCATTTCATTTAATGATAGAAACGAACCATTCCAAGTTACTGGAGATTCCGATCCAATCACTTTATCCTATGATTATTTAATGAATTTATATCAATTAGCTCAAAAAGATGAAGACTATCGTTTAAATAGTTCTGATTTAGCTAAATTTAAAACCGTTACTGACTTTATTAACGAAACATTTGATTTAACATTTGGTAACCGTATTATGAACCAAATCGAATTATTTGTTCCAACATATGTTGCATGTGGCGGTAGCAAAGAAGAAGCCTTAGATTTCATGTTAGCTAGAAAAGTTTTAATGAAATTAGATGGCCGTTTTGAAGAATTTGTTAAAAAAGGATTAGAAGAATTACAAAAAACTATTAAAAAAGTTTATGGTAAAGGCAATTTTGTTTACTCCCAAGAATTAATTGCCCGTTTATTAAAACGCTTCTAACAGGTTAATGATATGAGCAAAGATAAATTTTTAGTTCAACTAAATGATGAATTGATTAACATCATCAATAACAAAAAAGGATTTGATGCTGTTTTTAAAGCACTTAAAAAGAAACAATTAGCATTATTTAGTGAACAATTTGAATCTAATGCCCTCTTTTTTAAAGAGATTAATTTGCTCATTGATAAGATGATGAATGTCATTCATAATCCACATTTTCAAAGCATTGATGAAGAAGTTGTATTAAGAAGTGAACTTAGTAAATCTTTAACTAGCGAGCAATTTAATAAAACTGTTATTGATGCTTCACTATGGAAAAGAAAAAGAAGTGGCGTCATGCAACCTGAATACGTTCATTCAAGCGAACATATCGATACGATAAATATCTATGAAAACATCGCTTTGATTTATGTTTATTTAGAGATGATGAATTATTTAGAAAACTATAAGCAAGAATCTTTAGCTATTAATAATTCCATCCAAGAATTTTATAAGCAAAAGGGCCTTGTTTTTGCTAAATACAATATCATCGATGATCTATATAAAAATTCAAAAGAAATCGCAAAATTCATTCAAAAAGATGAACAAAAAGTTGAAGAATTCGATCTATTTTTAAAAGTGTATAAAAAGGCTAAAAGAATCAAACAAACAAGTTTTTATAAAGTTCTTCAAAATAAAAAGATTAGATTGCCTTTAATGCCTACTAATATTTTGATTCATGATCCAAATTATAATGCGATTTATCGTTTTTATAAAAAGTATATGATGATTTCATCTAAAGATGATGGAACTACTTATGAGGAGTTAGGGAATTATGTCTTGTTAAGATTGATCAATGATTTGACTTCAACTGGATATAAATTTAATAAATTACCTAATGTAAAAATGCATAACAACTTATTTAATTTCATTAGACCTATCGTTTGTAGAAAAGATGGATTTAGATATTCTATATCTTATTCATATCCAAACATCGATGTTATTGTATCTTATAATAAGGCCGCTTATTCTCATCACACCATCAATATTAGAGATCGATTAACCAATTATGTATTTAACGAAAACAAAGATGTAAACACATTCTATGTCACATTAGACAACCAATGTGGACATTATTACAACATCATCAATTTATCAATTAAAAAAGATGGCTTAGAGATGAATATTTTTGATAGCGTATTCAAATCGATGAGAATGCATATACCATTTGAACAAGATAAGTTATTTAGATGTCCAGTATGCGGTTCTTTAAGATTAGAAAACGAAAAGTCTCATTATTATTGTGAAGATTGTGGTTCAAAGATGGTCAAAACGAAAATTAAATCTAAACCATCGCTTTGGATTCAATCGCTTTGGAGGTATTAAAACATGGCTAATAACAAGATGTTAAAAGTAAATGAAGAAATTTTGACTAATACCTTGCCAAATGTCGCAATTAGTTTTGATAACTTGCATAAATCATATGGAAGCAAAGAAGTCATAAAAGGAATTAGCCTAGACATTAAAAAAGGGGAAATTTTTGGGTTCTTAGGAAAAAATGGTGTTGGTAAATCCACCACTATCGACTGTTTAGTCGGATTAAAGGATTACAATTCTGGTTCAATTAAAATATTTGATTTAGATATAAAAGAAAATCCATTGGAAGCCAAATCTTTATTTGGTTATGTTCCATCTGAGCCGATGACTTATGAATTGATGAGTGGATATGAATATTTACAATTTATCGCCGCGTCTTATGAAATGAGCCAAGAATCTTTTGATAAAAACTATGAATTTTTAAAAAATAAATTCACGATATATGATGAGGATTTAAATCGACCAATCGTCGAATATTCTCATGGTATGAAACAAAAAGTGTGTTTAATGGCATCATTGATTCACAATCCTAAATTATGGATCATGGATGAACCAACTGTTGGTCTAGACGTCATGGTTTATGAAACATTATTAAAAATGATGAAAGAATACGCCAAAAGCGGCAATACAATTTTCATCACATCCCACAATATTGAATTAGTCGCATCTATATGTGATAGAGTCGCTATTATTAACAATGGCAACATCGTCAACTTGATTGACTTTAATAAAGAACCACTTAAAAGAAAGGATTTAAAACGTATATTTTTTAGGGTTTACGGTATTGAGCTATGATCTTATCTTTAATAAGCAAAGAATATATTGAAAATAGACAACACGTCAGTAAAAAAACACTAGCAATTAAATACATTTTAACATCGTTAATGTATGCGTTTTTTGTTGCTTTAGAAGTATATGTTTTTATTGCTTTAAATTCAAAGTTAGATGAGATGTCTTCTTATGGATCATTAGATTTTATTATCGTTTATATCTTTTTAATATGTGTCGTATCATCTATTCTTGTCGTCAATAAAGCAAGAGCGGCAATATTTAAAGAAAAAGATAGATTGTTATTATCGTCTTTGCCAATCACAAGCGATGATATCATCATTTCAAAAGTAATTTATATTTATCTATATGAGGTATTAAATTTATTTATTTTAGCTTCACCAATATTGATTACTTATGGCGTTTTACATAACTTAAAGACTGCTTTTTATATCTTCTCGATTTTATTCCCATTTTTTATCGCTACTTTTAATATTGGAATAACGATGTTGTTATTGATCCCTTATAATTACATCTATAATTTTTTAAAGAAAAAATACATCGTCCAAATTATAATATCTGCGATTCTTGTCATCGGATTATGTTTTGTTTATAAATACGTCTTGGAATTATTTTTAAATGTCATCAATAATTCAAAATTAGATTATTTATTTTCTGAATCATTCATGAAAAATATTCATAATATTTCTACATACTTAGTCCCTGTTAGTTCTTATATCCATATGATTACTTCAAAAACTAATCTATTGAATAACACGACAATTTTTTTGGGTATATGTTTATTATTTTTAGTTTTAGGTTTCTTTTTAGCATCAGGATTATTTAAAAAATCACTAAGTGCTTCTAATCAAAATAAAGAGAACACAAAAATTAAACAAAAACCTATTAAATCAGTGAAAAAAGCTTTAATTAGCAAAGAATTAATTTTGATTTTTAGAAATTCAAACTTCTTATTTACTTATACTGCTTTAGTTATTATGCAGCCATTTTTTGCATTCGTAGTCATTCATTCATTGAATGCATTATTATACGAAAATCTTGAAATGTTTTTACTATATTATCCTGAAATGATCAATGGAATCAATTTAACTATCATCTTGTTATTTTCTTCTATCATTGGAGCGGGTTCTATTGAATCTTTGTCTAGAGAAGAAAAAGGTTTAATGACCATTAAACAAATTCCAGTATCGCCAATTACTCAAACTATCATAAAAATCAGTATCACAAGCATTATCTCAGTTGTATCTTTATTAATAACTGACATTGTTTTAATTTCAACTGGTGCGATTAACGCTACAATTTTTTGGATATCTTTATTAATTGGAATTTTATTCACAATTGAATTAAATATTTTAGGTTTATTTTTAGATTTAAAAAGATTAGATATCGATCGTAAGTCAAATTCAACCTATCTAGCTGCTTTTGTCAGTTTTATGTTTCCAATTTTATTAGGGGGCATGCACTTTTTAATGACCTTTTTAAAAGTGGATACATATCTAATTTATTTAATTGAAACTTTTATAAGCGTTGCAATATTGATTATTTTAGTTTCTGTTTATAAATATGTTGTTTATAACGGATTTAGAAAGATGAGGATTAGTTAATATGAAAAAGACATTATCTATTCTTTTAATTATCCCTTTTATTGTTGCTATATTAACTTTTGTTAATATTTTAGTTTTGAAAAACACTATCGGTGTCGATATTATCGGAATCAATTGGAATTATGCTCAACAAGAAGGATTCAAAATCCAAGATAAATCCTATTTATTAGAAGCTGAACCAATCGTTGATCCTAATTATGAATTAAGTGATGGCAATGATTTGGTTTGGTCTATTAAAAACAAAGACGGAAGCGATAATAATTATGCTTCATTAACCGAAAATAATGGAAAATACTATTTAAAAGCAAACAATGAAGGATATGTTGACATAACATGATCTAATGAAAAAAA
>JAHZFY010000030.1:0-7031 GCA_019421105.1 bacterium | reverse complement strand
CGATCTCAAGACCTTCACCGCTCAAATATTTAAAGATGGAGCGATTTTAATTAACGATGTTGAAAATCCATCCTCTAATCAAATGATTAGTGGTTTAAGAAACTATGGAGAATTCGACATAAAAGATAACAATAAACAAAAAACAAAACTCGATTTAGATATTAAGGTTTTATCTAGCATGCCAAACGATTCTTATTATGTGGTAGAACAAAGTGTTAATGTAGCCTTTGAAAATGGAGTTTGTAACTTTATTGGTACAGGCAAAGCTTATTTTACTTTAGCGATTACAAGCATGCCTTACATCACTTCTACTTTTACTTTCAACATTGTCGAAGATGGTGTTAATGTTTATGATTATCAAGATTTATTATGGTGCACAAATAAATCCACTGAAGGTGAAATTGTTTGTTTGCAAACCAATTTATCTTCTTTAGCTTACACATATAAGAAAAATGATAAAGGCGAGTATATCAATGAGTATTTAACTAATAACACTAAGTTATTTGGTACTTATGATTTTAAACGCAAAACATTCAATTTTGAAAATGAAATATATAAATTTATAACAACATATAATCATGAATATATCGATCAATATGTTAAAGAAGTTTATAATAACGATCCAAACGTTTTAAAAAAGAATTTAACAATCAATACTGGTATCTACGTCCAAAAAGATTTTTATGGTAATGGATTTAACATAAACGCTCATGAATTAGCCTATCCAAAAAATGGTAAAATTGACCAATATTCTGGAAAACTAAAACCTGGCATTAACGACATCTTTAAAGGACCTCTAACATTTGTGTCTTTAGGAAAAATTGAAGCCCCAATTATCAAGACTTTTGGTCAAGATAATTCAATTATGTATGTTGAAGGTAACGACATTACTATCAACGATTTAAAAATTCAAAACGTTAACGATTTAGATAATTTATATAATTTAGAATATGTTGGCACCACTATCGACACATTAGGTAGCAACATAACCATTAAAAACTCAATTGTTAGAAACGCAAGAGTGGGTATAAGAGTATTTTCCTCGCCAGAATTAACAATCGATAACTGCATGGTTAGCAATGCAAGAGAATTCTTAATTAAACTAGGTTCAAATAGATATAGTAAAACTAACGATAGTGAATCCGTCTTTATTGATTATCGTCATAATAAATATTCTGGTAGCATCGAAAAATTCATGAATAACACCAAAGGTTTAAATGCTGATGTCATCATGGATGATACAATTAAAGATTTCCAAGATGTAGATGAAACAATGACAGCCTATAGAAAAATGCAAGCGGGTTTAGATAATAGCGAAGAAATACATCGTAAAGATGGCACTGTTATTTATGAACAAAACGTTACTATAAATAACACTCTACTTTATACATCTGGCTTATTTGCGATTGGCTTTGACACTAACTTTAACGGTCCGTTCTTATATAATGGTTTGCCATCATTTGTTAAAGATGCATTAAAGCAACTTGAAGAAGAACCAATCGTTCCAAAAAATATAGGTGGAACTTCATATCCAACAAATTTAACAATCAAAGGTGATACTAGGTTCTATGATTTTAAAAACATTGAAACAGTCGATGTATCTTGTTTAATTGAAGAAAGATTTGGTGAGATTTTGCACTCGATGGGAATGGATATTAAAATAGATATCGATCAGTATTTCCCAATTAAAGGATTATTAAAAGAATATGTTAAAAACGTAGAACATCAATATGCTTATTTAAATCCAAAAGACGATAAACATTATATCAACACCGCGATTGCTTATTATGGTGGAGGTAACAACTTATCTACATATAATAAAAACGATATAGTTGTTGATGATTTATCAAATATCATCGATATAGATGATGCCTATGCTTGTTTAACCGGAGAAGGCTTAGAACAAGGAGAAGATGATTTAATCAATATGGGTGCAGCCTTACTAGCTAGATGCGTACCAATGGCTGCAGGATTCAACTCATTTAAATTTGTTACAAATGGTACTTATACCGATAAACCATATTTATTTGGCGAAACACCAAATGTAAACGACCTATATGAAAGAGGAGGTAAATAAAATGAAAAAGAAACATTTATTTAAAGGATTATTAGTCGCTTGTGCTTTATTTGCAACCACATCTTTGACAGGTTGCAACACTTTTTTTGGAGGTAGTGATTATCTCATAGATGATGTTACCACTAAAGTCGATGATAAAGGAAACACTATCGTCACCATTTCTTTTGGGGATAACACTGTCCCAGATGTTGTGTTTAGCATTCCAAAAGGAATTGATGGAAACGGCATTAAAGATGTTAAAAGCGAATATGACGAAGTTGGTCTTAGAGTTAAAATCACTATTATCTTTACTGATCCAACCATCGAAGATTATGTCTTTTACATACCAGTCATGAAAGGTGAAAAAGGCGCCGGTATTGGACAAGTCAAAGTTGAAACTTTAGAAAATGGCGACCAAGTTTTAACCTTTACATACACCGATGGAAGAGAAGATACAGTTATCACTATTCCAAAAGGACAAGAAGGCAATGGCATTAAAGAAATAAGCATCAAAGAAGATGAGGAAGGCAATGTCATCGCTACTATTACATTCACTGATTTAGATATGCCACCTGTCGTCTTTACCATTCCAAAAGGTGACAAGGGAAACGGTATCACATTAATTGAAGCAAGCGAACGTGGAGATAAATACATTCTTACCATCTATTATGATAATGGCATGAGTGACACTATTGAATTTGATAAACCAACCACTAATGAATGGTTATATGGCAATGGTGATCCTAGCAATGAAATAGGCAAAGTTGGTGACTTTTACTTTAATACATTTACAGGTGATGTCTTTTTAAAAATAAATGATGGCACTCCAAATGGTAGATGGAAGTTCCAAATTAGATTAGGTGCAGGAAGCAATGAAGGCGGAGATAAGCAACAATATGTCGTCACTTACAACTTTATGGGTGGCGAACCAGTAAATCCAAATGATACAGTTGCAGATAAAGTATATGAAGGCGAATGTATCAAATTGCCATTAGCTAAAAAAGATGGTTATAAATTCATTGGTTGGTATACTGATGAAGTCATCGGCCCAAATACAGGTCATTTCACTGATTCAACACCTGTCACGCAAGATTGGACATTATACGCACATTACGAATTAATCTAGAAGGGTTCTTCCCTTCTTTTTTTAACAATATTAAATATTGATATTTTTATTATAAAAATATAAACTATACACGTTTATGGTTAAATCGTCTTTATTTGTTATTTTACAAGCACTTACATTAACCACGATCATCACAATAGGCTTTGCTAGTTGGGAAACTATCGGCGGAGTAATTATACCTTCTGAAGCTAATGGTAATATTATGGTCGGTGAAGTTGAAAATAGTGGCGAATATATCGACTTTGGTTCACACAATAGTTCCATTGAATTTAAAATGTGCCCATATAATGAATTAGGTTTTGCATACGATGGTGTGTTTAACAATAAAGGTTATATACAATTTAATTTAAAATTAAATCTTAATGCATGTAGAACTCAAGAATTGTTCTTATACGGAAAAGAAATTGAAGAGTTAGTAATATTTTCTAATTCTTCGCATTTGAATACCGCTACTTCAAGTTTAGATATATATAATTACATTTTGCCTAATGAAACTAAAATAAATTATTATTTTGATGATGATAAATCATTGATTCCTCAATCATCCACTAATAATAAACTTTCAAACTCAATAAATACTGAATATGTGTTTCAAAATTTTAAAGAGACAGCTAGATATGCTTATTTTGAAATCACATATTTTTTTGATTTAACTGGTTTTGTTAATGGCTCAACTTTTAAAGACACTGTCTTTCAAGCATTAACAAATGATAATATTCAATTTTATATGTCTGTGGGGGTAGAATTTTAATGATAAAAGTTAAAAAATATATCCTCGCTTCTTTATTGTGTCTAATAAGTATCGGCACTGCTTATTCTTCATGGATGATATCTAAAAATAAATCTTTTGAGGCTCCAGCAAAAGATGATACTTTAGTCGAAAGAGCGTACATTAAATCTCAACCAACAATTAAATATTATGAAATAGAAAAAGCTATCAAAGTTGCTAATTCATTAGCAAGCCCTACTTCCATACAAGAAGTTTATATTTTACCAAGAATTGACCATACGATTTCAAAAAGCATAACCATTGATTCTTATGTAAACGTCACATTGTTATATGACGTCAACAAATTTGAAAGAGAATTTATGATGGGCGCTACATACGCCAATTTCGCGGATGTAAACGCATCTTATGAAACTAAAAATTTAAAAAATAAAATCATTTTAAAAGATGAATCTAGAATAACTATCAATCCTAATGCAAGTTTAAAACTGCTTGCTCAAGTTGGAAGAGATGGTAATGGTTTAACTGGTCATACATCAGGTTTCTATACGCAAATTAGCATGTCTAACAATACTTCTATTTTAGTTAACGGAGGAACTCTAGACTTACAAGGTGGATATATAAAAAGAATATCTTTGGACACCGAAGCTAAAATCACAGTTGTTGGACAAGGAAAAACGTATTCAAATCTTGTTATATACGATTCATGGGGTGGTCCATCAGTTAATACTTATTTTGGTTTAGATATTTCACCATTTTTAGGATTTGATATGCCAAATATTCATGTAAAAACTGAATATGTAGGTGGAGATGTAGAAGCGTATGGCTATGTTCATATATATAGCGATGCCATAGACCTTTCTGTGCTTGGAAAAATAGAGGGGCAACACAACATATCTACACCAAAAATAATTGGGAAAACAAATGCAGTATTTATATTAAATCCTCAAACAATTTTTACCATGGAATACCGACCTGCTCCATTTGGCTATACCACTAATAGATGGAAATATGGCAACGTATATGATAATGCAACCGGGCAAATAAAAAATGGCACTGATACTTTAATAATAATTCAAGGTGGTATGAATACTGGCCCACTTGTGATAAGCACAGCTTTTGCAAAATCTCAGCCTGTCATTATTTCTACAGAAAACTCTTTTTATCCAATCAGTTGGAAATATCATATTTCTTTATATGATGGTGAATATAATTTTAATACCAAAATGAAATTTATGACCGGATCAACTTTATATGTCCATGAAGATGTAGGACTAAACTTTAATAAAGAAGTGATTTTTTACAATAGTTTTACTGATAATAGACCAGCAAAAACATATCAAGAAGGTTATAAATATCCAAGTAATGAGAAAGCTGCTTCATTTATTTTAAATGGAAATCTTAACGTAAATGGTGATTTTGGGGGCAATATTTATAGAAGCGAAGGAAATACTTCTACCGCAACAATTAATTATAATAATGTTGCATCAAGTGTTTCTTCTATGGAAGGTATAGGAGAATTGGATACAGGACGCATTATTTTACATGCATCGGATTTACTTTCTTTTGCAAATGGAAATAAACCATTTGATGATAGCATGAAAAATATATTAAAAGACATTTCAAAAACGACATATTCAACACACGTTGCATCTAAAGCAATGGGCATAGATAATGCGACTAATCAATTAGCTGTATTAAAAGCAAATAATATATACATATCTAACGTGGGAGAACTAGGATTTTCTTTCCCAATCCCAGAACCAAATGAATTAAAAATTAATTTAACATATGATGGCGGAAACTGGTGGTACAAACCTCAAGTTGGTGTTTTTGAGATTTGGATTTGTGATGATATCAACAAAACTAATGCTAGAATGTTGAAAAGATATGAAATTAGAAATTCAAATATAAATGATACATTATTATTAGACCCTAATGTCAAGTGCTTTTATATTACTGCGAAAAGCAATCTTAAATATCTAAGGATTGATGGCATTGATGATGCAGGAACAGTTTATATTAATGATATCGATCATTCTATAACTGCAGAAAACACTACGAAACGTGTATTCTAAAGAAAATGTGAAGCGTCCCGAATCGCTTCACATTCCATAGTTGAGTGTTTGTAGTTTACATTGAAAAATAAATAATGAAAAGCAATATGCACTAAAAATTAAATGTTATCTTTTAATTTCAACGCGGATAATAAACACCATTTCATGTTATATCCACCACATAAGCCATCTATATCTACGGTTTCGCCAATAAAATATACGTTTTTTTCAATTTTAGAGGACATATTGGATAAATCTAGGTTATTTATCATAACTCCCCCAATTGAGACCTGAGAGTCCTTAAAATCGTATAATTTAGCAAAACTAAAAGTTAAGTTATTATATGTTTTTATTATTTTATTTGCTTCTTGTTCTTTCAAATTGCATTTTGGAGTGATGTTGCATAATTTAAATACATAATCCGCGATTTCTTTATTGGCGTAACTTATCAAAGGATTAGGAAGTGTTTTATTTAAAAATACAAACTCTTGCTTTTTTAATTCATTGCTTGGAGAAATTGCAATTCTATATTGTCGATTATTACTTCTTGCAATTACACTAGCAAGATTCATGATTACTATGCCAGATAAACCATCTTTTTTAAAATTAACTTCACCTGATTCTTGATAAACTATTTGATTATCCTTAATCAATTTAACATTTGCTTTAATTCTTTGACCAAATAATGATTTAACATTTTCTTTAACCACAATTGGGCATAATCCTGGTTGAAAGTCTTTAAATTGATAGCCATGTTTTTTAATTGTTTCAACAAAGTTTCCATCGCTGCCTAAATTAAAAGAAGATGTACCACCAGTTGCGATGATTAATTTATCCAATAAATACACTCCTTTATTGGTTAATAAAGATATTTGATTATCTTGAAGTTTATAATCGATGACATGGGTCTCTAAATGAATAATAACATTATGAAAAAACAATTGTTGTTTTAATATTTCTACAACATTATTTGCGGATTCACTAATTGGATATAAGCCATTACCATTTAAAGTTTTTAAATATATGCCCAAGGAATTTAATGCTTCAATTTGTTTTTCAACTGTA
>JAHZFY010000003.1 GCA_019421105.1 bacterium | reverse complement strand
AACTTAATACTATAAAACGAACATGATATAATATGTATCAAACAAAGTTATACTTACAGATTTATAAAGTAATGGAGAACCAATAATGGCAACTAGTAAAAAATTAGAAATTATCTATCATAATGGGCAACCTGATGGGATTCGTTCTATAAGACGACATCTGTCTACAATGACAACTTACGTTATCCCTCGTCCATTATTGTCGGACTCTAAAAAAATAACAGGTATAAATCGTCCTGGGATTTATTATCTTATTAATGAAAATGATGAAAATAAAATTGCGCAAATTTATATCGGACAGACTCGAAACGGCGTAAATAGACTTGAAGATCATAATCGTTCAAAAGATTTTTGGAATAAAGCGATTATGTTTCTTGCTGATAATAAAACATTTTCTCTTGATATGATTAGTGGATTAGAAGAACACGCAATATTAAAAGCATATGAATCGAATAGATATGAAATTGTAAACGCTGTTCAACCAAAATATGAAATAGATGAATATGACTTGCCATTTATCGAAGAAATTTATGAAGAAATTAAATTTATAATGGCCACACAAGGTTATAGAATGGACAATGCAAAGAAAAACATAAATGAATCATCTATTTTTCACACTACACGAAATGGAATAATTGCGTATGGAATTTATGATGGAGACAAATTTCAAGTATTAGAAGGTTCCGTTGTAAATATTTCGAAATCAGTTGCAATAGAAAAATATAACGTGATGAGAAAAAAGTTATTAGAAAATGGTGATATTACAAAAGACAACGACAAATATATTTTAAATGTTACAATTGAATTTAATACTCCTAGTGGTGCAAGTGATTTTATATTAGGAGGCTCGTCTAATGGCTGGATGGAATGGAAAAATAAAGACGGAAAAACTCTAGATCAAATTTATAGAAAACAAAACTGAATGCCAATTTAATTATTTAATATTAAAAAATATTCAGTAAGTTTTTCAGGGCTATCTTTAAAATTTGTATCATTCCAATAATCTAATAAAAGAGTAAAGTTATTAATTATTGATCTAAATTTTAATTCGTTTGGAATATTTTTATTTTTGAATAGCTGATGCAATAAGCATTCATTTGCAAACATTGTTAATTCTTTTTTGATTTCATTAATAAAAAACGTTTTTGCTTCTGATATCAAAATTGCGTGAATAAAGTCTTTTTCATCTTTTATATGATAGAAAATATGAGTAATAAAATGAGTATATTCAAATATGGAAGCATTTGAAAAATCATGAGATTGTTCACTTTGCAAATAATGAGAAAAGACATGATCAAATATATCTTTAAAAATTGATTTTAATAAGTCATCTTTTGTTTCGTAGTGAGCATAAAATGTACTTCTTGCAATATTGGCTTCTTTTATGATTTCTTGTATAGTAATCGAATTATATGATTTCTTATATAAAATCATTTTAAAAGCATCTTGTATTTTAATAATTGTATTTTCTATTCGTTTGTCCATATTATCACCTATTCATAAAATACCAAACACAATGTTCTATTGTCAAATAGATATCAAACATTATGTTCTATAAGTTTTATATTTTTCAATAAAAAGAAAACAAAATATCTATATATGTTGCCTAAAATATCTATTAATTGTAGTATGAACTTATGGTTAATAAAAAGACAAAGCAAGACGCAATCTCACTTTATAGGAAAAAAATAACTAATAGATATATTTCAATCATTATATTGGCTTCATTGGTTTTGCTTTTCTTTGTTTTAGCAATTTGTATCGGCTCGAGTTTTTTAAGTATAAAGGAAGTTATATTAGGCTTATTACAAATAGGTGATGAAAATAATATTTTGATAATTTATAACATTAGAATACCTAAAGCACTAGCGGCGATTATTGCAGGTGGCGGTTTAGCAATTTCAGGATGTGTCATGCAAAATGTTTTAAAAAATCCAATGGCTTCCCCTTCGACATTAGGTGTAGGAAATGCCGCAGCATTTGGCGCTAATGTTGCCATTATTTCCTTTGGTTTTGGAAGCAGTTTAACTAACGATACATTTTTATCTAGCAGCCCATATGTTGTTTCAATTTTCTCTTTTGTATTTTCTATACTATCTATAGGTTTAATTTTATTGCTCGCCAAATTTAAAAAATTTTCTAATTCCTCAATTATACTAGCAGGTGTTGCAATTGGGACGATATTTCAAGCAGGAACGACGTTGATACAATACTTTGCAACAGATACCGAATTAGCAAGCGCTGTTTATTGGATGTTTGGAGATTTATCAAGAGCGACTTATATTGAAATCATAATCATGACAATAGTCATCGTCATATCATTAATATATTTTTTATTTAAAAGATGGGAATATAATGCAATTACATCTGGATATGATATCGCTAATTCATTAGGCATTAAGGTTGAAAAAACTACAATAATATCTCTTTTATTAGCATCTTTAATAACATCTGTTTGTGTTGCCTTTTTAGGAATTATAGGATTTGTTGGATTGATTGCTCCACAAATCATGAAAAAAATAATAGGGGAGGATTTTAGATTCCTTATACCTACATCATTTTTATTTGGCTCTTGTTTATTGTTGGTCTCATATCTATTTGGAACTTTGATTTTTAGTGGGTCTAACTTACCTGTTGGGGCTATAACATCGCTTTTAGGCGGACCAATGTTTATATATTTGTTATTAAAAGGAAAGGATGCATAAAATGAGTTTAGAAGTTAAAAATTTATCCTATTCTTACAATGGCAAAGATATTATTTTAAAAGGATTAAACTTTTCTATTGAACCTAGTGAATGCGTTGCAATCATTGGTTGTAATGGTGTAGGTAAAACAACATTAATGAAATGCATCCTAAATCTATTAAAAATTGAAAAAAATGTCGTTTTTGTAGATAAAAAAGATATAAAAGACATATCAAAAAAAGAATTAGCAAAAACAATTTCTTATGTTCCTCAAAATATATCGTTTCCTAACGCTAGTGTATTTGAATCAATATTGATAGGCAGGATACCATATATTAATTTTTCACCAACTGATGATGATTTAAAAGCAGTAAAAAAGGTTATTGATGAATTAAATTTAACGACATTAAGCTTTAAAAATGTCAATGATTTATCCGGCGGACAAAAGCAAAAAGTGGCTATTGCTAGAGCTATGGTTCAAGATGCAAAGTTAATGTATTTTGATGAACCAACAAGCAATTTAGATATAAAAAATCAAATTGAGATGATAAAAATAATGAAAAAAATTGCAAAGATAGATAACAAAATAGTTTTAATGAATTTACAAGACATTAATTTTGCTATTAAGTTTTTTGATAAAATCATAGTTTTAAACGATGGTGAAATTGGGTTTTTTGGTCCTCCAAATTTACTAAGTGAAGAAATTTTATCAAAGAGTTTTAATGTGAATATTAAGATGATAAAAAAAGATAATCAAAATTTTGCATACATAGATGAGGAGTTATGATGATGAAAAAAATATACGGTTTAGCATTTGCTAGTTTGATGTTATTAAGTTCTTGTGGGCCAAACACAAATAATGATGGTACATTCATTGTTGATGTTTTGAACAGGAAAGTTTATTTACCAAACACTATAGAAAAAGTCGTTTGTATAGGCGCGGGAGCCTTAAGATTATATTCATATACATGTGATTTATCATTATTATGCGGGGTTGAAGATATCGATCGAGTCTCTTCACCAATTGGAAAAAATTTGCCATTAAGACCATATCAAATGGTTAACGAGGAATATTTTGATTCCCTACCATCTTGTGGAACAGGAGGACCACAAGGCCAATTTGGAGATAGTGAAAAAATCTTGGCTTGTAATCCTGATGTTGTCATTTCTACACTTCCAAATATTGAAGCAAATGATAAATTGTCTAAGCAAATTAATAAGCCTGTCATATGTCTGAGTTATGGAAAAACAGAAGCTTTTAATGAAAAAATCAAAGAATCAATAACGTTATTAGGAAATGTTTTTGATAAAAAAGAACGAAGCTTAGAATTAATAACGTATATAGAAAACATCAAAAATGAATTAAACAATTTAACAAAAGATATACCAGAAGAAGATAAACCAAGCTTATATATAGGATGTCAAAGCAATTTTGGCGCGCATGGTATTGAATCATCCACAGCTCAATATTCTATTTTTGATGTTTCTAATATTAAAAATGTTTTGGATATCAATGGTTATGAAGGCTATCAACAAAATGTCGATTTAGAAAAATTATTGAAGATGGATCCAGATAAAATCATTATTGATGCAGGAGGTCTAAATATCTTTAAACAACAATATTTAGTAGATGAGAAAGCTGCGATTTTTAATTCCATGAGTGCTTTTAAAAATAATGAAGTCTACTTGCAGATGCCATATAATGGCTATTTCACTAATTTAGAAATTGCTTACTGCAATGCTTATTTTGCCGCATCAATTTCTTATCCTGATTTATTTACTGACTTAGATATGGACAAAAAATGTGAAGAAGTTTTCACATTCTTTAATAACTCCAATTGCTATCCAAAAATAAAAGAAAAACAATTTGGTGGATATCAAAAAATTAATTTGAAAGAAATGTTTGAAAAATATGAATAAGACAAAAGAGTTTTTTAATAATAAAGCATCAACTTGGGACCAAAAAGAAATACATAATCAAGATTATTTTGATAAGTTCATTTTGGAATATGCAGGTCTTAAACTCGGCGATGAGGTTTTAGATCTTGGATGTGGAACAGGCGTCATAAGTGGGTCTATTTTTAAAATCACTCAAAACAAAGTTGTGGGATTAGATATATCTAATGAGATGATTGATATTGCTAAAAGAAAGTATAATGAAAATAAATCGATTGAATTTATATGTGGTGATTTTTATGATTTTAAACATGAAAAGTTTGACACTATTATTTGTCATAATGCTTATCCACATTTTTTAGACGTTAACTTATTTAAGAAAAAATGTATCAATTTATTAAAAAATAATGGGACATTAATCATCATTCATAGTATTTCTAGGGAAGTTTTAAAAACTAAACATGCTGGATTAGATGGGATATCAAAAGAATTAAAAAAACCTGATGTTGAATATCTATCATTTAAAGACCAATTTGAGGCATTAGATATGGTAGATGATGATAAGATGTATTTATTAAAGATGAGAAAAAGATAATTTTGTTATTTACACCTATTTTTAAACATAGAAATTCATTATAATAAATATGAATTTAGGTGGTGTAAATATGAAAAATAAAGTTTTAAGTTGGATATCATTAACATTAAATAGCATTTTATTAATACTATGCATCGTTTCTTTATCTTTGCTTTTTGTATCACATCAAGCAATATCATTGACATATTTTACTACTATTAGTTCCATTTTAATTTCCGTTGCATCTATTTGGGGAATTGCAAGATCGATATTTATCATTTTAAATAAACAAAATAAATTTAATGAATCATTTAATATCATAAAGTTGATGTTTGTGACTTCTAGTTTGATGTCCATATTTGCAACTTTAGTCTTTGTTGGCCCAAAAGACTTAATAGCATTGGACTTTTTAATTTTAAGATTGATTGTCCCTGTTATTGCTTTAATTGAATACTGCATTTGTAATTTAGAACCAAAAGTCAAATTTAAATATACATTTTTTACAATGATACCTTATGGTATTTATATTGTTGTCATCGGATCATTGGTTTGGTCTAACATAATTGATGCGCCTTATGCTTATATTGATGTCAGCACAAATATTTGGTATGTGAACTTGACATTATTTATCATGTCTTTTTCAGGCATTTATCTAATCGGTTTATTAACGTGGTTTTTAAATAAACTCATGTATTTAATTATCATTGGATATGACTATGTCGAACAAGAAAACGATGGAACTTCCACATTGAGTGAAACACAAACAATACAAGCTATTAAAGATGTTGAAGAGTTTATTAAAAATGAAGGTATTGAAGAAAGTCCTATAGTTGAGACTAGCAA
Organism: bacterium; assembly: GCA_019421105.1. Classification (GTDB taxonomy): domain Bacteria; phylum Bacillota_I; class Bacilli_A; order RFN20; family CAG-826; genus CAJOOD01. The sequence continues at coordinate 21,860 of JAHZFY010000003.1, read as the reverse complement.
TATCAATAAAACCAATGAAATAGAGTTAAAAAAAGAAGATGAAAAACTTCCAGTTAAAGATAAAAAAGTCTCAAATACTAAAAAAACTAGTGCAAAAACCAAGAAAAATAATACTAATAAGGAAAATAAAGTAGAAGAAGTAGCTCCTGCTCCAAGACCATACACTCAAAGGGTTTACCATATTTCTAGACAAAAAATGGTTGGCAAGTGGCAAGTTAAGTTAGCTACATCAAATAAGGTTATCAAATTTTTTGATACTCAATATGAGGCAATAAATTTTGCTAAAGCTTTAGTGAAAACTCAAGGTGGATCAATTCGTATTCACTCCGTTAAAGGAAAAATGAGAAAAGGATAATATGTTTAAAAAATATTTTTCAAGAATGTGGGAAATTTTAAAAGGATATAGGGCGGCCTATATCTTTCATTTTGTATTGCAATTTTTTAGCATATTATTGATGATTTTGACTACATATACTGTCAAGATTTTATCCGATGCTATTACAGGAGATATCATGGATCCTGATAGGTTAGGACTGATTGGTGAATGGATAGTAAACCTTTACGGTGGAAAACAATTCTTGATGGATAATTTATGGATGTTTGCTATCATTTATATTTCGATAGCTATACTAGCGGCTATATGCGCTTGTTTAAGAATTCGCCTTAGAACTAAAATCGTTACTGCCATTTCTAAAAAGATGATGGATGAGTTGTTTTATCATATTGAAAGATTACCATATAGCTTTTTAAAAAAATGCAAATCAGGAGATATAATTCAAACTTGTACACGCGATGAGAATGTTTTAAGAAGATTCATCATCTTTCAAACGAATCAAATAACTTGGACCTTCTTTATTGTCTCATTATCAACTGTAATTTTATTGACTATAGACTATCGTTTAGCTTTGATTTCTTTAGCATTATCTCCTTTAATTTTCATCTATGCATTTTTCTTATCTAAAAAAGTGAGAATAGCATATAGAAAAACCGATGACAGCGAAGGTATTGTGACTTCTAAAATTGAAGAAAGCTTAAATGCAATTAGGGTTATAAAAGCTTATAACAACGAAAAATATGAAATTGAATCTTTTGATAAATCCTTAAACAATTTTAAAAAAGAATTCATGAATTGGAAAAAAATCGCTTCTTTTTTCTATTCGACTAGCGATATTTTGGTTTTTGGTCAAATGCTTTTGACTTTTTTATATGGTGCTTATTTGACATTTATTGGTGATATATCAATTGGTACTTTTATATTGGCTAACTCTTTTTCCACTATGATCGTTTGGCCTTTAAGAGATTGCGCAAGAATTTTAAGTGATGCAGCTAGGGCTGTCGTTGCAATTGATCGTATGGATTTGATTTTAAAAGAGCCTATGGAAGATATTACAAGTGGTATAAATACATCACTTGAAGGTAATATAAAAATCAGCAATCTTGCTTTTAATTATGACGATGGCGAAGAAGCTATTTTAGATGGCATTGATCTTGAAATCAAAAAAGGTGAAACGATTGCTATCATGGGTAAAACTGGATCTGGTAAATCTACCTTGGCACACCTATTGACAAGATTATATGATTATACAGGCGGCTCTATTAAACTTGATGGAATCGAATTAAAAGACATTTCAAAAGAGTGTGTTAGAAAAAATGTTTCTTGTGTTTTACAAGAACCTTTCCTTTTTTCAAAAACAATTTTAAATAACATCAAAATAGCGCATCAAGAAGCGAGCGAGGAAGAAGTTTTTGAGGCGGCTAAAATTGCTGCTATTGATGAAACTATAAAAGAATTTAAACACGGCTATGAAACGCCAGTTGGTGAAAATGGTGTTACTTTAAGCGGTGGTCAAAAACAAAGAGTGGCTATAGCTAGAACATTGTTAAACAATTCACCTATCCTTATATTTGATGATTCATTGAGCGCTGTTGATACTGAAACTGATATAAAAATTAGAAAAGCATTGGCTAGTAGAGCTAAAAAATCTACAACTTTAATTATTACTCATCGAATTGCCTCTGCTATTGACGCTGATAAAATTATTGTTTTAGACCATGGAAAAATCATTCAATGTGGTAAACACGATGAGCTTATCAAACAAGATGGTCTATATAAGGATTTGTTTGAAATTCAAACAAAGATGGTTTAAAGGAAGGAGGAAGCATGTCGACATTCGTATTTAAAGAAGAAGCGTTGCCTAAGAAATTTAATCTTGGTATATGGTTTAAAATTTTAAAGTATGCTTTAGACAAATGGTATTACATGGTCATCATTGTATTATCTTTTACTGTGATATCTTTTTATGATGCTTCTTTTACTCCTTTAATGAATGCATCAATGGTTGAATCTTTATATAAACATATCCCATCTGAAGAATTAATTGTTACTTGTAAATTAATATTTGGTATTGAATTTAAGGTCAGTTTCGTTGGCTTTATAGTAACGATGGTGGTGGGTGTTTTAATAAGATCATTATTCATTTTTATAAACTTTTACACTACAAATTTATTAGAATGCCATCTATCATTCACATTAAGAAAGCAAGCATTTACAACAGTTCAAAAATTATCATTTTCTTATTTTGATAAGACCCCAAAAGGATGGTTAATCGCTCGTTTGCAAAGTGATTGCAGTGACATATCTGAAATGGTTGCGTGGGTTATGTTTAATATGTTTTGGGTATTATTTGAATTGATTTTCTCTTTAATTTCTATGTTCACTTTATCTTGGAAATTATCTTTAGTAATTTTAGCCACTACTCCGATTTTAATTATCGTTTTGCCATTATATCAAAAACGTATTTTAAAATTGCATAGAATCGCAAGAAATGCATATTCTAACTTTGTTAGATGGTTAGCCGAAGTCATATCTGGAAGCAAGACAATAAAGACACTTGCAATAGAAGACAACGTCGAAAAAGAAGCACATGAAGTAATTGATGATATTAAAAACAAAAGATATAAAGCAATGGTGCAGAATGCATATCTTTACCCATCGATTAATCTTTTAAGCGCAATTACATGTGGTTTGATTGTCATCTTTGGATCAACCGTCTTTCATTTGCAAGATGATGTCAAATTATTTGTAGCGTTTATTGGGTTTGTATCCGCTATATATAATCCAATTCAAAATTTCAGCGAGACTTTTTCTGAATTTATGGCAAATCAAGCAAGCGTAGAAAAAGTTTTGTCTTTAATTAATACAAAACCACAAATCATAGATAAAAAAGAAGTAATAGAAAAATATGGGACTTTATTTGATAACAAAGTTGGAAATTTTGAAAAGATGTATGGAGAAATAGAATATAAAAATATCTGTTTTTCATATAATGAATCAAATGAAATCATCCATAATTTAAATTTAAAAATCAAACGTGGAGAAAAGTTGGCTATTGTTGGTGAGACGGGGTCTGGTAAAACTACGACAGTCAATTTATTATGTCGCTTTTATGAACCAACTTCTGGTGAACTTTTGATTGACGGAGTCGAATATAGAGATCGCTCTATTGGCTGGCTTAGATCTAATATTGGATATGTTCAACAAAATCCATTTATTTTCAGTGGAACATTTAAAGATAATATCCGTTATGGAAAACTAGATGCTAGCGATGAAGACATAAAAAAAGCCGCTCAACTTGTTGGTATAGATGATTTTATCATGTCTTATGAAAAGGGTTATGATACTGTTCTTGAAGATGGGGGAAATCAACTTAGTGTTGGTCAAAAACAATTGATATCTTTTGCGCGAGCTATTTTAAGAAATCCTAAGATAATGATATTAGACGAAGCAACATCTTCAATTGATACAAAAACAGAGTCCGATATCCAAAAAGCTTTAAATACAATTTTAAAAGACCGAACTTCAATTATGATTGCACATAGACTTTCTACCATCGTTGATGCGGATAGAATCATTGTCATGAGTGATGGTAAGATTATAGAAGAAGGCAACCATATTGAATTAATCAATAAAAAAGGATATTACTATCAACTTTATATTAACCAATTTAAAGAATTAAATATCGATAAACAATTGAATCAATATAACAAACAAATAAAAGATAAAAACATCAATCTTTAATCTTTAAGTCTTTTAAAAAATAAGAATACGAAGAATCGCTAATAGGCATAGTTTTAGCGTATACTTTTTTAAATTCTGTTTTTAGACGTTTTATTTCTTTTTTATAATTTTTATCTTGCTTCAATCCACTTACTTTAATTGCCACTAATAAAGAAAAATAGTTGCGAATCCTATATCTTTTAAATATTTTTAAGAGTTTATGATCGTTTTTATTTTCTATATCGAATCTAATTTTAGCCAAAACATTAATAAAATCTTGGCTGCGATTTAAATTCATTTTTGTAATTGAATTAGCATTATTTTTATTGTAGTAAATTAATGGCTTAGTTATGCTTATAACTTTATTGCATTTTTTAAATATAAAGTAATTGGTCAAATAGTCTTCATAAACAAAGCTTTCATTTGGATATTCAATGTTATTAACCACTTCTTTTAATAAGCTCGTTTTATATATTTTAGTGTGCACAAATCCGTGTAGGAAACAATCAAAAAACAACGCCTCAATTGCACTATATCTATTCATTGTCTTTCCTAATGAAAATGGGTTTATTGATATTCTATTTTTCCTAACATAGTATAAAGAACAATTAACGACATCGGCTTCTTTTTTTATAGCGGTGTTATACATTACTTGTAGCATATTTTTATGATAGTAATCATCACCATCTAAAAAGCATGTATATTCACCTTTTGCTTTTTCAATTCCATATTGTCTTACTTTAGCAACATCATGGAAAGAGACATTGTATAAATGGATAAAAGGATATATTTTTAAATATTTATTTATTAAAGGAATGGTTAAATCGTTGCTTCCATCATCGACGATGATTATTTCATAAGGATGTGGAAAAGTTTGATTTATTAATGAATCAATTGCTTTTTGAATATAACTTTCACATTGGTATGAAGCAAGAACTATCGATATCTTTACATTATCTTCCATATTGTTATTTTATCAAATTATCATTTATTAAAAATAAAAAAAGTAAAAACAGATGAATATTTTAAAAAATTATGTATCATATTTATTATGAAAAATAAAACTATTACGACTTTATTAATTTTAACATCATTACTAACATTAACATCATGTGATTTTTCTTTGTCTTTTTTTGAGTGGTTCAATAGCGTGAATAATAACAGTAGCAATGACAATCTTTCGGTATATGAAGAAGGATTGCTAACTTATGAGAATAAAAAGCCCCTCAGCAAAGAAAAAGCTGGCTCGCTAAATAATGAATACCCTAATGTCAACACATTAGATTTAGATACGACATATTTGGATTACACTAGCAATAGTTTTTATACAAGTATCGATTCAATGCCTTCCACTGGGGATGTTAATTTATTGATCATACCAGTGAAATTAAAAGATTATTCTGGTAATGTTAATGAAAAAGTTAGAAATGATATTTATAAGGCTTATTTTGGTGAGACAAAAGATACAGGTTGGCATAGCGTTGCTTCTTATTTTTATGAGTCTTCCTACGGAAATTTAAGAATATCTGGAACTGTATCAGATTGGTATGCCCCTAATGTTTCTACGAGTGATATAAAAAATTCTGATGTCACAAATAAATTAGTTAAAAGTGCTGCGAATTGGTATAAAGATAAATACAATTCCAATTTAAGTGAATTTGATTCAGATAAAGATGGTTATGTAGATAACATTTGTTTGATATATAATGCTCCAGCACATTATAAAAATAATGAAAACTTATGGGCATATACATATTGGATTCAAGATGGCAAAAGTGGAACTATAAATCAACCAACACCAAATACATATTTTTGGGCTAGTTGCAGTTTTATGTATGAGTCAAATAGATTGGATATCGACGCTCACACTTACATTCATGAGTTAGGCCATGTTATGGGATTAGATGATTATTACAATTATGATCCTAATTCTAAGTATGGCGCAAGCGGTGGATTTTTAATGCAAGATTATAATGTTGGTGACCATGATCCATATTCAAAAATGGCTTTAGGATGGATTAAACCAAACATCGTAACTGGTACAACAAAAATTCAATTAGAACCTTTTGCAAAATCAGGACAAGTTTTGGTATTTAAACCAAGCGGTAATATGAAATCTCCTTTTGATGAATATTTAATAATGGATTATTACACTCCTGATGGTTTAAATAAAGAAGACTCATATCATGTTTATAAGTATGGTTATCCAAAAGGACCAACCGATAGTGGTTTAAGAATTTGGCATGTTGATGCAAGGCTTATTGAAAATTATAATCCTGAATTAGGCAAAGTAACTTTAACTAATGAAATAATAAAAGGGAACAGATATTTGTTTGCGATGTCAAATTCAACCGATGATGATTACGGTAGCCCAATTTCATCTTTTAGAGACTATAAATTATTGCACTTATTACAGCAACAAAATGTCAACACATTTAAAAATGGCGACTTTTTCTCTTTGAATGATCTATGGAAAAAAGGCGATACTTTTTCAATGTCACAATATTCAAATTTCTTTGTGAACAAAGGAAAATTTAACTCTGGTTCAAGCATGAATTTTAATATCAAAATTAATGAAGTGAATAAAGATTATTTAACATTAGAGGTAACGATGTAATGGAAATAAATTTTAAAAATAAATCTTATGAAATTAAAGATACAATTAGTGATGATTCTTTTGTTATTTTGTGCAAAAACAAGTTATTTTTGCTAAAAACATTTGATACTAACACTGATGAGTTCAACAATTTTTTAAAAAGATATAAGCGTTTAAAAATTTCTGGTGTAAGAATTCCTAAACTCAAAAAAATCGATAAAAAGAATCAAAAAGTATTATTAGAATATATAGAGGGAACAAGCGTCATTGACACGCTTTCAAAACAAGATTTAAAAGATGAGTTTTACTCTCAAGTATTCGAGGCATCTTGGTATGCTGATCATGAAAAGATAACTTTAGATTTTCATCCTGATAAATGGATTATGTCAAAAGATAATAAGTTATATTACATGGCTTATTCTTATTTTGATGGAATCGATAATAACGCCCCTTTTAAAACAACCGGTATCAAATTTTGGTTTTTCACAAAAGAGTTTGTTATGTATGCTAAAAAATTAGGATATAGCCTTGATGAGTCTAGATTAAAAGATGAGTATTTAACAAATAAAGAAATCGTTTTAAAAGTTGTCCAATTTTATATGTAGTTTGAATTATTTATTTTTATAAATTTAACAATTCATTTTATTGACAATTATTAATATTTTTGAAAATATTATTACTGGCATTTTTTGCCATGCGGTGTTGGCCTTGACTAACCACTTAACAAAACAAGGAGAATTTTATGAAATTTAGCGCTAAAGATTTGACATATAATGCGGTGATTGCTGCTTTATATGTTGCATTAACCCTTATTTCTATGCCTATATCTTACGGCATGGTTCAATTTAGAATAGCAGAGATATTTGTATTATTGGTATTTTTTAAACCTAATTACGCGATCGGTGTTATTTTAGGCACCGCAATAGCTAATTTTGGTTCCACATTATCGCTTTGGGATGTTTTAATCGGGACAAGCGCTACGATTTTAGCGTGTATATGCATCATGTTTTCTAAACAACTTCTCGTTGCCTGCTTATTTCCTATCATTTTTAATGCTTTTATAGTTGGCTTTGAACTTTATTGGCTAGCAGGATTTGGCAATGTTTCTTTATACTTTATCAATGTTGGATGGGTTGCTTTAGGTGAAATGGTTGTGATGATTTTTGGTTATATTTTATTTATGATTTTAAAAAGGAGAAAGGATTTTAAAGAGATTATTAACGCAAGCCAAAATATTGATTTTAAATTTTAATATAAGGCATTGAATTAGTATCAATTTAATTTAATATAAGAATATGAAAAACTTTTATTTAGAAATTTTACACATCGATAAACAAACAGGCGCAAGATATGGCATTTTACATACTCCTCATGGTGATGTTGAGGTACCGATGTTTATGCCAGTTGGAACTCTTGCCACAGTTAAAACTTTATCTCCTGAAGAAATAAAATCATTAGGTGCAGGAGTTATTTTATCTAACACATATCACCTTTATTTAAGACCTGGATCAGACATCGTTGAAAAAGCAGGTGGACTACATAAGTTTATGAACTATGATGGACCTATGTTAACTGATTCAGGAGGTTTTCAAGTTTTCTCTTTAGCTAAAAAAAGAGATATCACTGAAGAAGGTGTTGTTTTCCAATCTCATCTAGATGGAACAAAAATAAAATTCACACCTGAAAGCGTCATAAAAATAGAAGAACAATTAGGCGCGGATATTATCATGTCTTTTGATGAATGCATCCCTTATCCTGTCACCTACGAGTACGCTAAAGAATCTTCTTTAAGAACTTTGCGTTGGGCAAAAAGAGGACTAGAGGCTCATAAAAGAGAAGACCAAGCATTGTTTGGTATTGTTCAAGGTGGAGAATTTGAAGATTTAAGAAAGATGTGTGCTGAAGAATTGAGCAAAATGGATTTTCCTGGTTATTCTATTGGTGGCACATCAATTGGTGAACCTAAAGACGTATGCTTAAAAATGGTCGATTATGCTGTTAAATATCTGCCTGAAAATAAACCTAGATATTTAATGGGTGTTGGTTCCATTGACTACTTATTAGAGGGTATTGCTAGGGGTGCCGATATGTTTGACTGTGTCCTACCTACTAGATTAGCAAGACATGGAGCTTTAATGACCAGCAAAGGAAGAGTAAATATTAGAGATTCTAAATATAAAGAAGACTTTTCTCCTTTAGATGATGAATGCGATTGCATCACCTGTAAAAATTACACGAAAGCTTATTTAAGACACCTTTATGTTTGCGATGAAACTTTTGGAAAAAGATTGTTATCAATTCATAATATTCGTTTTTTAATTAGATTGATGGAGCAAGCAAGACAAGCCATTAAAGAAGATAGATATGGGGACTTTAAAAAAGAAGTCTTAGAAAAATTTGGGGACGCTAAAGGATTTTAATTATGGATATAGAATTATTTAATTTTTATTTACCTGAAGAATTGATTGCGCAATCCCCTGAACAAAAAAGAGACCATTCAAGATTATTAGCGATCAATAAAGATGATAAAACTTATGAGGATAAACATTTCTTTGATATTTTAGATTATTTAAATCCAGGTGATGTTTTAATTAGAAATAATACAAAAGTTATCCCTGCAAGACTTTTTGGGGTAAAAACACCAACTCTAGCACATGTCGAAGTTTTACTTTTAAGACAAATAGGTAAAGATGTCTGGGAATGTTTGTGTGGCAACGCTAAAGCGATAAAAAAAGACACTATCATTGAGTTTGGAGACCAAAATTTATTAAAAGCAAAATGTCTTGAAGTCAAAGACGAAGGCATTCGAATTATGGAATTCATCTATGATGGAATCTTTTTAGAGGTTTTAGATCAATTAGGTAAAATGCCATTGCCTCCATATATTAAAAAACAAGTTTGTAGCAACGATAGATATCAAACCGTCTATGCTAAAGTTGCTGGTAGCGCAGCTGCTCCTACAGCTGGATTTCATTTTACTCCAGAACTTTTTGAAAAGATAAAAGAAAAAGGCATTCAAGTAGTGGATATCACATTGCATATTGGTCTAGGAACATTTAGACCAGTTAAAGTATCTGATACCAAAGACCATGTTATGCATTCAGAGTTTTATGAAATAAGTAAAGAAGCTGCGGATGCTTTAAATAAGGCTAAAAAAGAAAATAGACGTCTAATTGCTATTGGAACAACTTCTACTAGAACATTAGAGGCTAATATGAGCAAGTATGGTCAATTTACGCCTACTTTTGAATCGACTAATATTTTTATTCAGCCGGGCTATGAATTTAAAGCGATTGACGCTTTAATTACTAATTTTCATTTACCAAAATCAACTTTAATTATGTTAGTTTCGGCATTAGCGGGAAGAGAATTTATTTTAAGTTGTTATGAACATGCAGTAAAAGAAAAATACCGTTTCTTTTCTTTTGGAGATTCAATGTTTGTTTATGGCCAATCAAAAAAAGATTAACTATCACCATTTGATGAAGGAAACGATTGCTTCCTTAACTTTTAAACCAAAGTTGTTGCTCCATGTTTGCTGTGGCCCTTGTTTATGCATACCTTTAACTTATTTAAATGAGCATTTTGATATCACAATCTTATATAACAATTCAAATATTTACCCAAAAAAAGAATACGATCGACGCCTTGAAGAATTAAAAAGATACTTAAAAGATATAAATGTTACCTTAAAAATAATCGAACCAGAATATAACAATGATTTATTCAATTTAGATTTAATTCCATATAAAGACGCAAAAGAAGGATCAACAAGATGTTTTATTTGCTATGAAAAAAGGCTAAAAGAAGCCTTTGAATACGCGAATGAAAATGGCTTTGATTACGTGTGTTCAGTCATGAGCATTTCACGATATAAAAATGCAGAAAAATTAAATGAAATTGGATATTTTTTGGAAACAAAGTTTCCAAATATCAAATGGTTACCAAATGATTTTAAAAAAGAAAACGGATATGAAAATGAGCTTTTAATTTGCAAGAAATTCAACCTTTATTTTCAAGAGTATTGCGGGTGCAAATTTAGCTATGAAAATTACTTAAAAAAATTAAAAAATTGAGCAAAAAATTGTGTCATTTTTGATGTATTTTGAGGTTTTTTAGCCAAAAAATTTTGGCATTTTTTTATTTTTGAAATCCAATGATTTTTGGCATTTATTAATATTTTATAAATAAAAGTATTGACATGTGTCGCGTATATAGGTATATTTTAAACGTTGACTGCGCGATGATGTGCGAGGTTGCCGATACGCCCACAGGCGTTGTCATGAAAGGGCAATCGGGTAATTCGCATTGAGCAAAATCGTCAAGCCTGATAAAAAGTTAAGGAGGAAAAATCATGGCAAAAACCACCAAAATTAGGGTTCGCTTAAAATCATTCGATCATGCTAATCTCGATTTAAGTGCTAGCAAGATTGTTGAAGCAGCGAAAAATACTGGTGCAAAAGTTGTTGGACCAGTTCCGCTACCAACGGAAAAACAAGTGTTCACTATCTTAAGAGCGGTGCACAAATACAAAGATGCCCGTGAACAATTCGAAATTAGAACACACAAAAGAATTATCGATATCACCAATCCAAAGAAAGAGACAATCGATGCATTAAGAAATCTCGATCTTCCATCTGGCGTTGATATCGACATCAAATTATAAGGAGGGTAAGACAGATGAAAGCTATTTTAGGACGTAAAATGGGCATGACCCAAGTCTTCGCTAATGATGGCACAATGTATGCTGTTACTGTTGTTGAAGTCTTACCAAACGTCGTAACTCAAGTCAAAACATTAGAAAAAGACGGCTACGAAGCAATCCAAGTCGGCTACGAAGACAAAAAAGAAAGCCGCACAAACAAGTGCATTAGAGGTATCGACTTAAAAGCTGGTACCACTTGCAAATATCATCACGCTGAATTAAAAGGCGATGAAATGAAAAATTACAAAGTTGGCGATGTTATCACATGTGACTTATTCAAAGCTGGAGAAGTCGTTGATGTCATCGGAACAAGCAAAGGACACGGATATGCCGGTGTTATCAAAAGATGGAATCACCACATCGGTCCAAAAGGACATGGTTCTGGTTACCATAGAGGCCAAGGTTCATTTGCTAATAACGGTCGTTGCAATAACCGCGTTATTCCAGGCAAACAAATGTCAGGTCATATGGGCAACAAATCTGTCACTGTATTAAACCTTGTTGTTGTTGATAGCAATAAAGACAAAGGATACTTATTGATCAAAGGCGCCTTGCCAGGTCCTAAAAAATCCTTAGTTGTCGTTAGAAGCCCAATCAAAACACAAAAAGGTGCACCAGTTATTAAAGAATTGGTAAATCGTGCTCCAGCTGCTGAAGCTGAAGCTAACAATTAATTTGGACGGAAAGGAGAAAAATTATGGCAGAAAAGAAAACAGTTAGCGTCAAAGTTTACAATCAAGTTGGCGAAGAAGTTTCCAAAATGAGCTTATCCGCTCACGTATTCGGAATTGAACCAAATACCCAAGTCATGTTCGATGCCGTCCAAGTCTTCCAAGCAAATTTACGCCAAGGTACTGCTAAGACTAAAGTTAGACACGAAGTCAGAGGCGGTGGTAAAAAACCATGGCGTCAAAAAGGAACAGGACGTGCTCGTGCTGGTTCAAGCCGTTCACCAATTTGGGTTGGTGGCGGAACAGTCTTTGGTCCAACTGGCAACCAAAACTGGAAATTATCCCAAAACAAAAAAGAACACAATTTGGCTTTAAGATCAGCATTATCTAGCCTTACAAAAAATGGCTTAGTCGTCGTTGATGAAATGAAATTTGCTGAAAAGAAAACCAAAAACTTCCGCGAAATGCTCAAGGCCTTAAAAACAGGTAACAAAGTATTAGTCGTCGCGGAAACCTTAGATGAAAACTTAGTTTGCAGCGCAAATAACTTAGAATGGGTTAAAGTTGTCGTTCCAAGCAATGTCAGCGTTTATGATTTAATGAATGTTGATAACTTAGTCATCTCTAAGGCGGCCGTTAAACAATTAGAGGAGGCTTTGAACTAATATGGCAGAAGTAAAGAAAACTACCAAAAAAGCAAAAAAAGAAGAAAAGGTTGAATTACGCTTTGCAAAACCAACCTTCAAAGACTTCGAAGTTATTATTGCTCCAGTCATCACTGAAAAATCTATGACATTGATGCAAGAACAAAATAAAGTAACATTAAAAGTTGCAAACAACACAAACAAAACCGAAGTCAAATTAGCATTTGAAAGACTTTATCAAGTTAAAGTTGTCGATGTTAGAATCTCAAATGTTATTTCTAAAACAAAAACACGCGGCGGCCGTTATGAAGGTACTGTCAGCGGTTATAAAAAAGCAATCGTTACTGTTGCTCAAGGCGAAGCAATCGATTTATTCAAAGAATAGTCCAAAGACTATCACTAAATTATAGGAGGATAAAAATGTCAATTAGAACTTACAAACCTACGACACCAAGCCGTAGAAACATGACAAACGCGACATTTGAAGAAATTACGACATCCACTCCTGAAAAAAGTTTATTAGTAAAGAAAACAAAAACAGGTGGTAGAAATAACCAAGGCGTAATTACCACACGTCACATCGGCGGTGGACACAAACAAAAATACCGTATTATCGATTTCAAAAGAAACAAAGATGGTATTCCAGCAGTTGTTAAAACAGTTGAATACGATCCAAACCGTAATGCATACATCTCATTAGTTGCATATTTAGATGGTGAAAAACGTTATATCATCTATCCAGCTGGCTTAAAAGTTGGCGATAGAATCGTCTCTGGCGAAGTTACTGATATCAAAGTTGGAAACGCCATGGTTATGAAAAATATTCCTGAAGGTACATTCATTCATAACGTTGAACTCACTCCAGGCAAAGGTGCTCAATTATGCCGTGCTGCTGGTACAAGTGCTCAATTGTTAGGTGCTGAAGGAAAATATGTCATCTTGCGTTTAGCAAGTGGCGAAATGAGAAAAGTCTTAAATACTTGCCGTGCAACAATCGGTCAAGTAGGCAACGCTGATTATTCCTTAATTAATAAAGGTAAAGCCGGTAAGACAAGATGGTTAGGAACACGTCCAACAGTTCGTGGTAGTGTTATGAACCCATGCGATCACCCTCATGGTGGTGGTGAAGGTAAATGTCCTGTCGGTCGTGATGCACCAAGAACTCCTTGGGGCAAACGTGCAATGGGCGTTAAGACAAGAAGAAACAAAAAAGCCTCGACTCAATTAATCATTAGACGTCGCAACGGCTCTAAATAATCGCAAAGGAGGAAGTTAAGATGGCAAGAAGTTTGAAAAAAGGACCATTCGTGGATGATCATTTAATGAAAAAAGTTGAAGCCTTAGATGCTGCCAACAAAAAAGAAATCATCAAAACTTGGTCAAGAAGAAGCACAATTTATCCAGTCTTTGTCGGTCATACCTTTGCGGTTTATAACGGCAGAGAACACATCTCTGTTTATGTAACAGAAGATATGGTTGGACACAAATTAGGTGAATTTGCTCCAACTAGAAAATATAGCGGTCACCACGGCAATAACGCTGCTGATAAAGCCGCTGCTAAGAAATAGGAGGTCTTATGGCAACAAAGAAAAAAGTTGAAGCTGTAACCGAAGAAGTTAAAGAAGAAGTTAAAGCAACTGCTTCTAAAGCTAAAAAGGCTGCTAAAAAAGATACAGCTAAATCAGAAACAAAGGCCAAAAAGGCCACTAAAGTTGAAAAGGCTGAAAAAGTCAAACCAGCTAAACCAACTCCTACAGAAGCTCGTGCAATTGCAAAAAATGTTCGCACAACTCCTCGTAAAGTGAGATTGGTAATCGATGTCATCCGTGGCAAAGATGTTAAAGAAGCATTAGGTTTATTAAAAAATATTAATAAAGCCGCATCTAGTGATGTCTATAAAGTTGTTAAATCTGCTGCTGCAAACGCAACAAACAACTTCGGAATGGATGAAGCTAGATTATACATTGCTGAAATCTATGCAACTGATGGAATCAGAATGAAAAGATATTTACCACGTGCAAAAGGTAGTGCATCTGGTATGGTAAAAAGATCCGCTAACATTACAGTAGTGGTCAAAATGAGATAAGGAGGAAGATGAACTAATGGGTCAAAAAGTTAATCCAGTTGGTATGCGTGTTGGCGTCAACCGCAATTGGACATCACGTTGGTATGCAAATGATCAACAATTCCACGTCTTCTTAAACGAAGATATCAAAATTCGTGAATACCTTGTCAAAGAATTAAAAGACGCTATGTTATCTCATGTTGAAATCGAAAGACAAAAAACAGATAAAGGTAACAATGTTGTCGTTATGGTATTTGTCGCTCGTCCAGGTGTTGTCATCGGACAAGAAGGTGCAAATATTAATAAAATTAAAAATGAATTGTCTAAAATGATCAAAGAAGGCAATTTAAGAGTCGACGTTGTCGAAGTTAAACAACCTGACTTAGATGCAACTCTAGTTGCACAAAGCATCGCTAAACAATTAGAAGAACGTGCAAGCTTTAGAACAGCTCAAAAGAAAGCTATCCAAAGAGTTCGCAAAGCTGGTGCTAAAGGCTGCCGTACATTAGTTTCTGGACGTTTAGGCGGAGCAGAAATTGCTCGTAGCGAAGGCTATAAAGAAGGTATCATTCCATTACATACTTTAAGAAGTGATATCGACTATGCTATTGCAGAAGCTGCAACAACATATGGTCGTATCGGTGTTAAAGTTTGGATCTGCCGTGGCGAAATTCGTCCAAGAGTTAAACAAGAAAACAAAGGAGGAGACAAGTAATGTTACAACCAAAAAGAGTAAAATACCGTCGTCCTCATAGAGTTTATTATGAAGGCAAATCCAAAGCTGGTAATAAAGTTGACTTTGGTGAATTCGGCTTACAAGCTGTTGAAGGTGCATGGATTACCGCTAACCAAATTGAAGCTGCTCGTATCGTCTTATCAAGATATACAAATAGAACAGGTCAAGTTTGGATTCGCATCTTCCCACATATTGGTAAAACAGTCAAAGCTGCTGGTACTCGTATGGGTTCTGGTAAAGGTAGTCCAGAAAAATGGGTTGCAGTTGTTAAAACTGGCCGCGTAATGTTTGAAATTGGTGGTGTTTCTGAAGCAAACGCAAGAGAAGCATTAAGACTTGCTGCTTATAAACTCCCAATCAAATGTAAAGTGATAGCAAAGGAGAGCAAATAATGATGAAACTCAACGAAATCCGTGAGATGTCAACTAGCGACTTAAACGCAAAAGTTTATGAGCTTAAAGAACAGCTCTTCGAACTTCGCCGTAAAAAAGCAGTGGGTGCTTTAGAACATGGTGAAGAAGTCACAAGAGTTAGAAAAGACATCGCACGTTGCTTAATGGTCTTAAGAGAACGTGAATTAAATATCAATGTTAAATAAGGAGGACAAAAATTATGGTAGAAAGAAATCATCGTAACGTCATTCAAGGTGTCGTTATATCAAATAAAAATGATAAAACAATTGTTGTCCTTGTCGAAACCCACAAAAAAGATAAAAAATACGGTAAACGTGTTAAATATCGTAAAAAATATTATGCTCATGATGAATTAAACGCTGCTAAAGTTGGCGACGTTGTCACCATCATGGGTACAAGACCTTTATCTGCTACAAAAAGATTCCGCTTAGTCGAAATCAATAAGAAAGCAGAATTATCCGTTAAAGAAGCTGAAGCTGAAATCTTAGCTAATGAAGCTGAAGAAGTTAAGGAGGGCGAATAAGTATGATCCAAACTGAAACAAATCTTGTAGTTGCTGATAACTCAGGCGCCCGTAGCGTTCGTGCGTTCCGCTTATATGGTGGTTCTCATAGAAAATCAGCTAGTGTTGGCGATGTCGTCTTATGCGCTGTTAAAGACGCTATCCCAAACGGTAAAGTTAAAAAAGGTGATGTCGTCAAAGCTGTCATCGTTAGAACTACTTATCCAATCTTAAGAGCAGATGGTTCTACAATTCGCTTTGATGATAACGCTGTTGTCATCATTAACGATGATAAAGCACCAATTGGTACTCGTGTATTTGGACCAGTTGCTCGTGAATTAAGAGAAAAAGGCGAAGAAGGATTTATGAAAATCGTCTCTCTCGCCCTTGAAGTCTTATAATATTAAGGAGGAAAGCGATATGAATATCAAAAAAGGCGATAAAGTTATTGTCATCGCTGGCCGTGACAAGGGTAAAGAAGGCGTCGTCCAAGTTGTCTATCCTAAACTCAACAAGGTCGTAGTCGAAAACATAAACGTTCGCAAAAAACATAAAAAACCTTCTCAAAAAAATCCAGAAGGTAGCATCGTTGAAGTATTCGCACCAATCCATGCTTCTAACGTTATGCTAGTCGATCCTAAAACTAAAAAACCAACTAGAGTTGGTCATAAAGAAGTTAAAGGTAAAAAAGTAAGAGTCACAAAAGCAAGTGGCTCAGAAATCTAATAAGGAGGGACATATGGCAGAAGCAAAGAAAACTACTGCAAAAAAAGCAGTTGAAAAAGGAAGCGAAGCTAAAGTCGCTCCAACAATGAACCGCGTCAAAGCAAAATTCTTAAATGAAACTAAAAAAGCATTGATGGAAAAATTCCAATACACATCCATCATGCAAGTTCCAGAAATTAAGAAAATCGTTATCAACATCGGTGTTGGTGATGCAATTAGCGACGCAAAAAGATTAGAAGAATCTGTTAGCGAATTAACATTGATTGCTGGTCAACGTCCAGTTGTTACAAAAGCTAAAAAATCAATTGCTAACTATAAATTAAGAGCTGGCCAAGAAATTGGTTGTAAAGTTACACTACGCGGCACAAAGATGTATGAATTCTATGATAAATTAGTCTCCATCGTCTTACCACGCGTCCGTGACTTCCGTGGTGTCAATCCAAATGCATTTGATGGCAGAGGAAACTACACATTAGGCGTTAAAGAACAATCAATCTTCCCAGAAATTGATTATGATAAAGTCAGCAAAATCAGAGGTATGGATATCGTTATCGTTACTTCTGCAAATACAGACGAAGAAGCATTTGCCTTATTATCTATGTTAGGCATGCCATTCGCTAAATAAGAAAGGAGTCCAAAATGGCAAAGACAAGTAAAAAAATTCGTTGCGCTAGACCACAAAAATTTAAGGTCAGAGAATATACTCGTTGTGAACGTTGCGGACGTCCTCACGCTGTCTATTCAAAATTCCATTTATGCCGTATCTGTTTAAGAGAATTAGCTTATAAAGGCGAAATTCCAGGCATGAAAAAATCATCTTGGTAATAAAGGAGGAAACTTAACGTATGATGACAGATCCAATCGCGGATATGCTTACCCGCATTCGCAACGCCAATCAACTTCGCTTAGAAAGTGTTAAGATGCCTTCCAGCAAGATGAAAGTTGAAATTGCGAAAATCTTAAAAGAAGAAGGATTCATCGTTGACTTTGCAGTCGAAGGTGAAGCTAAAAAAGAATTAACAATCACATTAAAATATGCCGCTAACGGCACACGTGTTATTTCTGGATTAAAGAAAATTTCTAAACCAGGCTTACGTGTCAACGTTGGTTGTGCAGATATTCCAACTGTTTTAAAAGGTTTAGGTATTGCAATCATGTCCACTTCAAAGGGTGTCATGACTGGTACTCAAGCTAAAACACTTGGAATCGGTGGCGAAATTCTCGCCTATGTCTGGTAGGAGGATAATAAGTTATGTCACGTATTGGTAATAAAGTTATTATTGTTCCAGAAGGCGTTAACGTCACTATCGATGGTTCCAATGTTACTTGCAAAGGTCCTAAAGGTGAATTAGTTGTCACTTTAAATGAAGGTATCTCTTGTGAATTAAACGGAAACGAAATCAAAGTTCTCCGTGCTAATGACACAAAACAAGTCAAACAAAACCATGGTACAAGCCGCGCTAACTTACATAACGCTATTGTCGGTGTTCATGAAGGCTATAGCAAAGTCTTACAAATGGAAGGTATTGGTTATAAAGCAGTTATGCAAGGAGAAGCAGTTGTCTTATCAGCTGGTTACTCCCACACTGTTACTATCCAACCTGAACCAGGTGTTAAAATTAGCGTTGCACAAGTAAACAACAAGCCAGAATTAACTGTTACTGGCATCAATAAACAAGCAGTTGGACAAACCGCAGCTCGCATTAGAGAAGTTCGTCGCCCAGAACCTTACTTAGGTAAAGGTATTCGTTATAAAGGTGAACGCATCATCTTAAAAGAAGGTAAACGTGCTGCTGGTGGCAAAAAATAAGGAGGTAAGAAAGCATGATTAGAAAGATTTCAAAAAATGTTGCTCGTGTTCGTCGTCATGAACGCGTTCGTGCCAAAATTTCTGGTACTGCTTTAACTCCACGCCTTTGCGTTTATCGTTCCAACAAACATATTGAAGCTCAATTGATCGATGATACAAAAGGAATGACTTTAGCATCATCTTCTTCAATCGTGTTAAAATTAGCTAATGGTTCTAATGTTGAAGCCGCTAGCAAAGTTGGTGAAGACATTGCAAAAAAAGCATTAGCTTTAAAAATTGAAACTGTCGTCTTTGATCGTTCTGGTTATATCTACCATGGCCGTGTCAAAGCTCTCGCCGAAGCAGCCCGTGAAGCTGGGCTCAAATTCTAAGGAGGATTGATTCATGGAAGAAAAAGAATTAAATGTCAATGTCGAAGCGACTGTTGAAGCACCTAAAGCTGAAGAAGCTCCTAAAGCTGGTGAAAATCGTGCTCCTAGAGGCGATCGTCGTCCACGTCGCGATGGTGCAAAACGTGGTGAAAAACGTTTCAACCGTGCAGATCGTGATAAAAAAGAATACGAAGAAAGAGTCGTCGCTATTAATAGAGTCTGCAAGACTGTTAAAGGTGGCCGTCGTATGAAATTCTCTGCCTTAGTCGTCGTTGGTGATGGCAAAGGACACTATGGATTTGGAACAGGCAAAGCTGGTGAAGTACCTGATGCAATTAAAAAAGCATTAGAAGCCGCAAGAAAAAATATCTTCACTGTCCATATTACTAAAACTGGTACATTATCCCATGAAGTAGTTGGTAAATTCGGTGCTTGCTCTGTATATTTAAAATCCGCTCCTGAAGGTACTGGTATCATCGCTGGTGGTCCAGTCCGTGCTATCTTAGAATTAGCAGGTGTTAGAAACGTCTGTTCAAAAGTCTATGGTAGCCGTGCTCCAATCAATATCATTAGAGCTACTAACCAAGGTCTTGAAAATTTACACACCTATAGTGAAGTAATGGCTTTACGTGGTAAATAAAGTAAAGATTTCAAATATTTAGTTTAGGAGGTGTAAATATGAAACTGCATGAACTCGAAGCAACTCAAGGTTCAAGAGCAAAAAATTTCCGTGTCGGAAGAGGTGTTGGATCTGGAAACGGTAAAACATCTGGCCGCGGACAAAAAGGTCAAAATGCTAGAACAAGCGGTGGTGTTCGTTTAGGATTCGAAGGTGGTCAAATGCCAATTTATCGTCGTTTACCAAAACGTGGATTCAATAACGTCAACCATGCTGAATTTGCTATCGTGAATATCGCTTCTTTGAATTCATTTAAAGAAGGTACAGTTGTCACCCCAGCTTTATTAGTCGAAAACGGTTTAATCCGTAAAGAATATAACGGCGTTAAAATTTTAGGAAATGGTGAATTAACTGTTAAATTAACAGTCCAAGCTCACAAATTTTCTAAATCTGCTGTTGCAGCGATTGAAAAAGCAGGCGGAAAAGCTGAGGTAATCTAATATGAAGAAGATTCTCTCCATTTTAAAAAATAAGGAGATCATGAATAGAATCTTCTTCACCATCATGATTCTATTCGTATTTAGAATCGGAGCATTAATCACTGTTCCAGGCGTTGATGCAAGTGGTCTTAAAGATCAACTTCAATCAAATAACGCCTTATCATTGATGAATATGTTAGGTGGTGGAACATTGCAAACATTCTCAATATTTGCATTAGGTGTTTCCCCTTACATCACTGCTCAGATTATTATTCAACTTTTATCGACTGATGTCCTTCCTGCTCTTACTGAGTTAAAAAGACAAGGACAATATGGTCGTAAAAAGATAGATATGGCCACACGTTACTTGACACTTCTTCTTGGAGCTGTTCAAGCATATGGTATCATCCGCACACTTCAAAGCGGAACGATGGGCGGAGGCATTGAATTTACATTGTTGGATAAATTAGGTCCACAATTAGAATGGCTCGGTTACATCTACTTAGTCATCGTTATGATGGCTGGTTCAATGGTTGTCATGTGGCTTGGTGACCAAATCTCTGTTAAAGGCATTGGAAACGGTATCTCAATGATCATCTTTGCTGGTATCGTCGTATCATTGCCTCAACAAATCATTACTGCCTATCAAAAATGGGTTGCAACACAATGGGGAACTGGCAATGAATTAACCGGTATATTCCAATTCTTGCTTTACTTGTTAGTGTTTGTTCTTATCATCGCCTTTGTTATCTTTATTGAATTGGCTAAAAGAAAAATTCCTGTTCAACATTCAGGAAAATCTGGTGGCCAAACACAATCGATGGCAAAAGCCAGCTTCTTACCAATCAAATTGAATCCAGCTGGTGTTATTCCTGTCATCTTTGCTTCTTCAATATTGATGGCACCTTCGGTTATCGTGGCATTTATCGATCCTAACTTAACAAGTGCGGAATGGTTAAAGATCTTCTCGATTCAAGAGATGTATCAAATGCCAGGTGTTGATGGAACTACATGGGGAATGCCATGGGGCTTATTAATCTATATTGTATTAATCTTGTTCTTTACATTCTTTTATTCAAACATCACTATCAACCCTCAACAACTTGCAGAAAATTTCCAAAAAAATGGAAGTTACATTCCTGGCATTCGTCCAGGTAATGAAACCGAAAGATATGTTAGAAAAGTATTGAATCGTATCTGCGTTATCGGTGCATTAAGTTTAACATTTATTGCTGCCTTACCAGTCGTATTGACCTTATCTGGCATCTTTGGAAATGAAACTTCACTTGCTTTAGGTGGTACAGGTCTTATCATCGTCGTCGGTGTTGCACTAGAATTAAATAGCCAAATCGATGGTCTATTAGCTGGTAAATCATTCGATGAAGTTGTTGCTGGTGGAGGTAATGCAAATGCTTAAAAACATTATTCTTATGGGCCCACCTGGGGCCGGTAAAGGCAATCAAGCT
>JAHZFY010000029.1:8778-12661 GCA_019421105.1 bacterium | reverse complement strand
AACCCTCTACCTCATCGTTGCGAACGATGCGCTCTCCCAGATGAGCTACAGACCCGTGCCCATATATTTTAATTCATTATATTAATAATACAAGTCAATTTAAAAATTAGATGCTTTTTTATACACTGTTAAAAACATAATTTTGCAACATCTTTTTTTATTTTAAAGTGCCTAACAATCTTTTTTTATTAAACGATTTACATAATATAAATGTGTTTATTTTTCCTAGTTGAACTTAATAAAAGTCAAGACTAAAAATTAAATATTTTATCTATATAATTTATCCTACTATGAGACATGATAATGTAATCGCGGTAATCGATATGCGAGCTTTTTATTCTTATGTTGAATGTATAGAAAGAGGATTAAATCCATATTCTACACCACTTGTTGTTGCTGATAAAACCAGAGGCACTAACACGATTGTTTTAAGTGTTACTCCATATTTAAAAAGAAAGGGTATACCATCTAGATTAAGAATAAAGGAATTGCCAAAAAATATTAACTATATCTACGCTGAGCCAAGAATGGCTTTATATTTAAAAAGATCTAGTGAGGTGTTTTCAATTATCCTAGATTTCATTAGTCAAGAAGACCTGCATATTTATTCTGTTGACGAAGGGTTTATCAATTTAACTCCGTATTTAAAATTATATAAATGTAGTCCTTATCAATTAGTTAAAAAAATAAAACAAACGATAATGGATAAAACTAAATTAGAATGCACTATTGGAATTGGCGATAACATGTTTTTAGCTAAGGTGGCTTTAGACCATTACGCAAAAAAAGAAAAAGATGGAATAGCAACTTTAAAAATAGATGAAATAAAAGAAAAATTATGGAATATAAGTCCATTAAAAGATATATGGGGTATTGGGTCAAATTTACAAAGACGACTCAACGCACTTGGAATTTATACAGTAAAAGATTTAGCTAATTCTAATAAAGATTATTTACGAAAATATTTAGGGATAATTGGAGAAGAATTAATAGATCACGCTAATGGGATTGACGAGTCAAATATTAGAGAAAAATATATTCCAAAAGAAGTATCTTTAACTTTAGGACAAACACTATTTGAAGACTACACTATTGAAAAAACAAAGTTGTTAATTAAAGAGCTATGCGATGATTTAATGATGCGATTGAGATTAGGAAATAAAATGACTAAATGTGTTCATCTATATGTAGGATATTCAAAGTCATTAGGAGGGTTTTCTTCTCAAACTTCCCTATTAAAATATAGTGATAAAAATGATGATATTTATGAAGCATTAATGAGTATTTTTAACAAAAAAGTCCAAGATTTGCCGATAAGAAAGTTATCAATTGCGTTGACAAAACTAAAAGATAATGATGGCGTGGAGCAATTAGATTTATTCAAAAATTATGAAATAGCATTAAAGGAAAAAAGATTGCAACTAACAATAGATAATATTCAATCTAAATATGGAAAAAATGCAATTTTAAGAACATCGTCATTATTAGATTTTTCCACTATCAAGGAAAGACATACTTATATAGGAGGCCATAAAAGATGAACCGTGGTATGAAAAAATGGGCGCCATATAAATCATTAAATGAGCAAGCAGATTTTATCGTTGATATGATTAAAACCAAAAATAAAATAGAAAGACCTATGGTGTTTTATGAACAAAAAGAAAAGATTAACAATATCTTGATAAACTATCATCATCAAGAGCTTGCTATCACTTTTTATAACGATGGTCAAATCATAAAAACCAATACAAAATTACATAGAATAGATTTAGAAAATCATAGACTTTATTTTAATAAATATTCTTTTATTTCTTTTATGGACTTAATAGACATAGAAAACATCGTTTAGAGGTCATATTTTTATTTATTAGTAAATGATAATTAACTATACTTATATTAGGAGGTAATTATTATGAAAACACTTCTTGCAAGACTTACTTGGGTTAAAATTGTCGAAGGCACTTTACTAATAATCTTGGGTTTATTAGTTGGAATCATCGGTGGTATTAAACCTTTAGACTTATCAAGCGCGTTATTCATCTGTATTGCTATATTTTTGTTTATAGATGGCATTGTCACATTGATATCATTTGTATTAGATCCAAAGGCTAACTTTTCACTAAGCGCTATTATTGGTGCATTATTTATTGCTATTGGTATCGTCTTATGTGTGCCAAGTGCACAATTGGCCATTAATCAAATCATCACCGTATTTGTTGGTGGAATGTTGATAACGACTGGCGCGGCATATTTAGCTAAGTCAATATCTCAATGTATCTTTAAAGCTCCTATAGGATGGATTTTGATTAATTTCTTAGTTACAATCATCTGCATTGCTTTAGGAGTTGTGTCCTTAGTGTTTTATGCTAAAGATACATCTAGCGAAGTCACATTGATGGTCATTTACATCATCTTAGGTACTTCAATTACTGTTCTTGGTATATTCGACTTATTCTTTGCAATTCAAACTCATAAAGCCAAACTCAAAAGCGAATCAATAAAACCAGATCAAACCCAAAATGATGAAGTAAAAGATTCTGACAAAATTATCATAGATGGTGAAGTTAAAACTTCTAAAAGAAAAAGAAGTAAAAAAGTGAAAGTAATTGAAGAGAAAACCAAAGAACTTCCACTCAATGAAGAAGAAAATAAGGAAAATTAAAATCGAGGTCAAACCTCGATTTTTTATTTAATTATAATAAAACAAACTATATTTAGAAAAATAATTTAATAAGAGCGCTAGATGTATCGCTAGTACTTGCATTCGCGGTTCCATCGCCAAGAACTTGAATTAATACCGCAAAGACGAAGAATACGATAACAACAATATAAGTTAAAATTGAAATTACTCTTTCAGAACCACGTTCTTTTGTTTTAACAAAGACGTTTAAGCCTCCACCAGTAATTGCACCGGAAGCACCTTCTGTTTTACCACCTTGAAGCAAGCATAAAATAATGACAACAACCGACATGATCATGAATATATAGTCATACCAAATCATTTTGCTACCTCCTAATAAAATATAGTCCGCTTTTTATAATATATAAAACTTTTTAAAAAGGCAAATATTAATTTTTACTCATCACTTAATTTTTTAAAAACAATCTTAGATGTAGTAACATTTTTTGCCATACGATAAGTATAAAAATTTTCTAAACGCTGAATAACAAATAAATCGACTGATTCCCAAATAAAAACCCAGGCAATAATGTCAATTACTTCTTTCCATATGCCAAAATTTCCATCTTGAATCATATCAAACAAAAATAAAACAATTAAAGAGATAACACCTAATAAAAACATTATCAATGACAAAATATTTGTCATGATATTTTTCTTTTTCATTTTTTCTAGCTCTTTAAAAAAGGCATTTCTAATCGCGGCATCATAAATCTTTTCATCTTCTTTTTTAATAACATCAGAAATGATTTCAATTTTTACACCCTGTTTCCATGCAAGTCTGACTTTATATGAAAATAGATAGTCTTTCACCTCGCTAGAAACTATTGGTTCATCAAAATAATAAGTTGATAAAAAAGAAGAATCATCAGTTACTTTCATCTTTAAAATAGCTTTATAGTCTTCATCTAAAATGATATTGTGTTTGCTTGCGCGACGTTTAAGTTTTTCAACATTCATTTTTTATACCTCAATTAATACTTGCTCTCATTTCTAAAATTATATCGCGAAGTTGAGCTGCCTTTTCAAAGTCAAACATTTTAGCAGCTTCACGCATTTGCGATTCAAGCTCTTTGATTTTTTGTTCAATTTGTTTTCTTGAACCTTTTTTGCTTAAAGAGATCATCTCGCTTCTTTCATCATCACTATTTCTAATAGGAGGTTGAATCTCTTTAATGATAGTTTTAGGAACGATTCCGTTTT
>JAHZFY010000029.1:8129-8768 GCA_019421105.1 bacterium | reverse complement strand
AAGCGATTTGAATTTGTCTTCTTCTATTTGTTTCATCGATTGCTTCTTTCATCGATTTGGTGACACTATCAGCGTACATGATAACTTGCCCTTTAGCATTTCTTGCCGCTCGACCAACAATTTGAATAAGTGATCTAGTCGTTCTTAAAAATCCTTCTTTATCTGCGTCTAAAATACATATCAATGATACTTCAGGAATATCTAGACCTTCCCTTAATAGGTTGACCCCTACTAAGACGTCATATTTTCCCTTTCTTAATTGATAAATTATTTCGCTTCTTTCCAAGGTTTTTGTTTCATGATGAATGTAGCAAACCTTGATATTATGTTCTTTTAAAAAATCAGTTAGATCTTCCGCCATTTTGACCGTTAAAGTGACTATCATGACTCTTTCATTTAATTTCACTCTTTTTTTAATTTCGGCTAAAATGTCGTTGATTTGTCCAATGGTTGGTCTTACAAATATTTCTGGATCAACTAAACCAGTAGGTCTAATGATTTGTTCAACAAATTCACCATTTGTTTGTGCTAATTCATAATCTCCAGGAGTAGCAGATGTACAGATTACTTGATTTAAAGACGCTTCAAATTCTTCAAAATTTAAAGGTCTATTATCTAAAGCAGACGGCAATCTAAAAC
>JAHZFY010000029.1:2661-8119 GCA_019421105.1 bacterium | reverse complement strand
CCATATTCCACCAGTGTTGTTTTTCTTGATCTATCACCATTATACATTCCTCTAACTTGCGGTAAAGTGGCGTGTGATTCATCGACAATCATTAAAAAATCTTTCGGGAAATAATCTATTAAACAATAAGGTTTTTCGCCCTCTTTTCTTTTATCGATATGTCTAGAATAATTTTCGATACCAGGACATATCCCAAATTCCATCAGCGATTCTAAATCGTGATTTGTCCTCATTTCTAAACGCTCATATTCAAGTGGTTTGCCTTCTTTTTTAAAATAGCTTAAACGTGATTTCAATTCTTCTTTGATGCTGATACATGCTTCTTTGATTCTATCTAGTGTAGATGCGTGATCATAAGCAGGAAAAATTGGATAAGAATGATATGTATGCAATGTTACACCACTGAAAGCATCACATAATAAAATTCTTTCTATTTCATCTCCAAAAGTATCAATTTTTATAATCTTATTGGATTCATAACTTGCTGGGAAAATCTCAATAACATCGCCACTTACTCTAAATGTACCTGGTGTCAATTCAAGTTGGTTACGCCTATATTGGGAGTTGACGAGTTTATTTAAAAACTCTTTTCTATTAATTGTATCTCCTACTCTTACTTCAAATACTAAACGCTTATATTCATCTGGATCTGTTAAACCAAATATAGAAGCAACTGAACCAACAACGATAGTATCATTTCTTTCTAAAACAGAGTTGATTGCCGCAGTTCTCATCATTTCGATTTCTTCATTCATCACAGCGTTTTTATCGATGTAGGTATCTGTTTTTGGAATATATGCTTCTGGTTGATAAAAATCGAAATTAGAAACAAAATATTCCACGCGGTTATTTGGAAATAATGTTTTGAATTCAGAATATAATTGTCCCGCTAATGTTTTATTGTGAACAATAACTAAGGTTGGCTTATTTACTTTTGCAATTACGTTAGCCATAGTAAAAGTTTTTCCAGTTCCTGTAGCTCCTAATAAGACTTGAAACCTTTTATTATCTTTTATTCCTTTTACAAGTTTTTCGATGGCTTCAGGCTGATCTCCTGTTGGTTTAAATGAAGAAATTAATTGAAATTTTTGTTCCATTTCCACGCAAAAGCCCCTTATTTTTTATTTTTTTTATTTCTAAATACCCTACTTGCACCAAAGTTTTCTTTAAATCCATTGCCATAAACAGCATTGGTATCCGTAAATGTTAAAAAGGCATTAGGATCTATTTTATAAACGTGTTCTTTGATTTCTAAATATTCGTTTTTTGATAATACTGTTCTTATCATTACTCTTTTAGTGTTTGTATAACCGCCTTCAATATCGATTAATGTAACGCCTCTTTCCATTGTATTCATGACATAATCCGCAATCTCTTTATATTTATCTGATATGATATCTAAAATAAAAGCGTTTTGTTTTCTTGAATATAATAATTCGGTTATTAAAGAAGTAACAACTGCTGAAATAATACCAACCAAACAATTAGGAATATATGTTGGATTTGTAATTGCAAAAGTAATTAAGCCAGACATTATGATAGTGCCATCAATTATTAAGCTAGCAATTGAAACTTTTATTCCAAAATATTTGTTCATCATGAAAGAAATAACATCGACACCACCAGTTGATCCTTTTCCTAAAAAGGTTAAAGATACACCGGCTCCAACAGTGATGCCACCAAATATTGAACACAACAATAAATCGCCAGTATCACCACTTCCTGATACATAATCAACAAATTTTTCTATGCCTGGAATACGATAAAAAATGGTCAATGATAAAGGAAACATGATCGAAGCTAATAATGTTCTTAAAGCAAATTGTTTACCAAGTGTAAATAAACTTAAAAACCAAAGAATACCAGTAGCGATCCATACAACAATGTCGATAATTTGAGTGGAACCAACAAAATATTGAATGATAAAAGCAATACCAGATAATCCACCAGCAATAATTAAATGTCTAGTTAAAAAGACAACTGTTCCAAAACCAAGAACAAAAGAACCTAAAACAACAAGGAAAATGTGGTAAACAAAAGTTAATATGTCTTTTCTTGAATACTGCTTTAATTTATTTAGCATTTCTTGCAGCCTCCTTTTGTAAATAAGCATACATAAAATCGATGATGTCACCATCCATAACACCGTTAACGTTTGGTGTTTCAAAATTTGTTCTATTATCTTTTACTAAAGTGTATGGACAAAAAACATAAGATCTAATTTGTGATCCCCATTCAATATTTTTTTGTTCACCCACGATGTTTTTGATTTCACTATTTCTTTTTTCTAATTCTAATTGTCTTAACCTAGACTTTAACATCTGCATTGCAATTTCTTTATTTTGCATTTGAGATTTTTCAGTTTGACATGCAACAACTGTACCTGTAGGTATATGAGTAATTCTAACAGCGGATTCAGTCTTATTGACATTTTGTCCACCTGCACCTTGACTTCTATAAGTATCAATTTGAAGATCGGATGGATTGATTTCAATATCGATTTCATCAGCTTCAGGCATTGCTAAAACTGTCGCGGTCGATGTATGAATTCTGCCATTTGCTTCAGTCTTAGGAACTCTTTGTACACGATGGGCTCCGCTTTCAAATTTTAACTTAGAATAAACACCTTCACCTTTAACTTTAAAAGAGATCAATGAGTATCCACCCGCTTCACAAGGAGAAGCGTCTAAAATTTGTAATTTCCAACCTTGAACTTCTGCATATTTTGCATACATTCTAAAAAGATCGCCAGCAAAAATATTAGCTTCATCTCCACCAACAGCTCCTCTAATTTCAACGATAATGTTTTTATCATCATTTGGATCTTTTGGAATCAGTAATATTCTTAACTCCTCGATTATATTTTCTTCTTGTAAAGAAAGATTTTTATATTCTTCTTTTCCCATTTCGGCAATTTCGATATCGCTTTCCTTGCTCATCTCTAATGCTTGTTGCTTATTTTCTACCACAGTCAAATATTCATTAAATTTTTCAACTTGAGGTTCTAAAGAAGCTCTTTCCTTATTTAATGCTTTAAAACGATTCATATCGCTTGTAGCGTCTTCTTTGATAAGTTCATTATCAATTTCTTCTAATCTTGCCTTAGCAACTTTTAATCTTTGAAACATTGTATCTTCCATAATTTTAATCCTTAAAATACCGCTCATATTCTATCATAACAAGCAAACATAAAAAAGAGTAAAGATAGGCTCTTTATTAATAAATAAAAAAATGTTATAGTCTTTAATAGGATTTAAAGAAAAATGAAAAGAAAATATCTATTATATGCAACGATATTTATGAGTGTAATTTCAATATTTTTATATTCTTGTCCCTTTGTGGAATTTGATCTTTTAATAGGCGAAAATACTCAAAGATGTTTTTTAGATGGATTTTCATTATTAGTTGGTGATTGTAGAGCCATCTATTTTTATGATTTTTTTGAAATGGGCTTTTCTGAAGAAGTATTCCCAAAAGCATCTTTTCTTATTTATTGCATAACATTGAGTTGTTTAGTCTTAGCATCTAGTATTTCTATTGAGATTTTTAAAAAATATAAATTTGTTGGCATTGGTCTATCCATATTCTTAATAGTTGCCAATTTCATAAATGGTATTCTTTCAGTTATACTTTTAAATTTTTATAGCGTTTCTGTCGATAAAATTTATATTGGTTATGGCGCTATATTATTATCTATTTCTAGTTTTATCATGGTAATTTTACAAACTTTATA
Organism: bacterium; assembly: GCA_019421105.1. GTDB lineage: Bacteria > Bacillota_I > Bacilli_A > RFN20 > CAG-826 > CAJOOD01. The sequence continues at coordinate 4,386 of JAHZFY010000029.1, read as the reverse complement.
TTTGATTTCAGGATTCAATAATCCTTTGACAAGACGTTTTATCAATAAAGATTAATCTTTATACTGCTTCTTTTTGGTGTATAATATTTGGTGGTGAAAATATGAGTTATAAAGCACTTTATCGTAAATATCGTCCTACTACTTTTGATGAAGTAGCAGGTCAATCTTACATTGTTAAAATTTTAAAAAATGCATTAGAAACTAATAAGATTGCTCATGCATATTTATTTGCTGGTCCAAGAGGAACTGGTAAAACATCTATGGCTAAACTTTTTGCAAAAGCTCTCAACTGCGAAGAAGGTATTGGTCATATATGTGGAAAATGTAAAAATTGTACTTCTATTGTTGAAGGCACGCATCCTGATGTCATCGAAATAGATGCTGCATCAAATAATGGTGTCGAAGAAGTAAGAGACTTAATAGATAAAGTCAGATATTCCACTATTTTAGGAAGATACAAGGTCTACATCATCGATGAAGTCCATATGATGACTCCTGGTGCTTTTAATGCACTTTTAAAAACATTAGAAGAACCACCTGCACATGTTATATTTATCCTTGCTACTACAGAACCACATAAAATTTTGCCAACTATTTTATCTAGATGTCAAAGATTTGATTTTTCTAAACTATCTAATGATGAAATCAAACAACGATTAATCTACGTATTAAAATCTGAAGGCATAACTTATGAAGAAGAAGCTGTTGATTTGATCGTCTCTTTGTGCGACGGCGGAATGAGAGATGCTTTATCTATGCTCGATCAAGTTTTAGCTTATTCTATGAATAATTTAAATAGCGAAGATGTTTTAAATATATTTTCATTAGAATCTGTAAATGAAAAAACGGAATTGCTATTAGATATCGCAGATAATGATACATCTCACGTTTTAACAAGAATCGATTCATACTTTGAAAAAGGGAGCGATATCAAAAGATTGACAGATGATTTATTGTTAATATTAAAAGATGTTTTAATCTATAAAAAAACTGGTTCATGCGAACATCTAGAAATTTTAAAAGAAGATAATGTTTCTATTCTTGCTAAAAGATATACGATTGAAAATATTTTAAAATGTATCGATGTTATTTTATTAGCGATTAAAGATTATAAAAATGTCTCATTGATCAATCCTATTTTTTCAATAGCATTGTTAAAAATGTGCGATATTTGCGTTGATAATAACGAAAAACAAGAAGTTATCGTCGATGTTCCATCAAGAAAAATTGAACCGGTTCGTCCACCATTTATCAAAGTTGAACCTCGAGTAAAACAAGAAGAAAAAATAGAACCGGTTAAACCTAAAGTTGAAGAAGTTAAACAACAACCTAAACAAGAAGATAATATCGATTTCTTTGATGAAGAATTTTTAAAAAATATCAAACTAGATCCAAAAATCTTAAAACCAATGTCTTTGAAAGTCAACGAAGAGAATCAACAAGTTTTAGATAAAGAGACGATATTAAATATTATGATTATCGCTACTAAAGATTTAAAAACTAAGTTGGTAAATAAATGGGAAGAATTGAATAGATTAAATATTCACCCTACCTATGGTAGCAAATCAACATTGCTATATGACTCACATCTATTAGTAGCCACAAATGATATTATGCTAATCGAGTACGATTTATCTAATAAAGTTGAAAAAATCAATCAAGTTGATGCTCAAGCAGACTTACAAAAAATTGCTCAAATCATATTTAAAAAGAAGATGTTTATCT
>JAHZFY010000029.1:0-2651 GCA_019421105.1 bacterium | reverse complement strand
AAGAGCGGAATCAGTTGAATTACAACAAAAATTTATTAATTTAAAACAGGTTGGTAAATTGCCAAAACCTGACACAATCGAAATAAGAATGATAGGAGAATAAAATTATGAACATGCAACAAATTATGATGCAAGCACAAAAAATGCAAAGAGAATTAAAAAAAGCAAGAGAAGCTTTGATGGAAAAAGAATTCTCATTAAATAAAAATGGTATGGTTGAAGTCGTTATGTATGGCGATAAAACAATCAAAGCTATCAACATCGATAAAGATGCCTTTGATGCTGAAAATAAAGAAATGGTCGAAGAGGCTATTGGAATGTGCATTAATGAAATCATTGAACAAATCGATGAAGCTGAAGAAGAAATTAATGAAAAAATCACCGGTTCCAAAAATGGAGGAGGCATTTTTTAATGCAATCTATTAAAGCTATACAAAATTTAATTGATTGTTTAGCTAAACTTCCAAGCATCGGCAAAAAGTCAGCAGAAAGATTAGCCTACGCTATGATCGATATGGAGGAAGAAGAATTAAAAGATTTTTCTAATGCCATAGCAAATTTAAAACCAAGTATTCATAGATGCAAAACATGCGGTATGTTTTGTGAAGAAGATGAATGCGATATTTGTAAAGATCAAGAAAGAGATCGCGAAACACTTATGATTGTCTCTTATCCAAAGGATGTTATCGCTTTTGAAAAATCTAATAGTTACCATGGCTTATACCATGTTTTGTATGGCGCTATTTCCACTTCAAAAGGAATCGGATTTGATGATTTAAATGTAAGCGGTTTAGCAGATAGATTAAAACAACAAAATATTAAGGAAGTTATCATTGCTACTAATCCAAACGTGGATGGAGAAACCACCGCTATTTACTTAGCAAAAAAACTAGAAAATTATAACCTAAAGATAACTCGTCTAGCTTATGGATTACAAATGGGTAGTGCATTAGATTATACCGATTCATTAACTCTTGATATGGCTTTAAAAGGCCGTCATAAAATTGGAGAATAAATATGTTTATTACTTTAGAAGGACCAGAAGGAAGCGGCAAGACTTCCGCGATAAAAAAAGTTGTCGAAAGACTTAAAGAACTTGGATACTCAATCGTTGAGACTAGAGAACCAGGTGGCACCCCTATTGCCGAGCAAATTAGAAATGTTATTTTAGATGTCAATAATACTTCTTTAGATCCTCGTGCAGAAGCTTTGTTATACGCCGCTTCAAGAAGACAACATCTAGTAGAAAAAGTTTGGCCAGCGATAAAAGAAGGAAAAATCGTCATATGCGATAGATTTATCGATTCTTCTTTGGCATATCAAGGAGGAGCTAGAAATCTTGGTATTGACAATGTAATAAACATCAACATGTTTGCAACCGAAGATACATGGCCTGATTTAACTTTATTATTTGATATCGAGCCAGAAATAGGATTAAAAAGAATATCCGCAAATGCAAATAGAGAAGTTAATCGCCTAGATTTAGAAAAACTTGAATTTCATAAAATGGTTAGAAATACCTTTTTACAACTTTCTAAACGTTACCCAGAAAGATATGTGGTTATCGATGCTTCTAAAAGTATTGAAGAAGTTGCAAATGCAGCATTTGATGCGATATATAGCAAATTAAAATTAAGAAATGGAAATTAAAAATTATTTAAAAAATTATCAAAAAATAATATATAAAACTTTTGAAAACGCTCTTTCAAATGATTTGCTTTCGCATGCATACTTGCTAATAGGAAATCAAGGAACGCCTTTGCTTGATGTTGCTAAATATTTAGCTAAATCCATCGTTTGTGATAATAAGGACCCTTTCGCATGCAATGAATGCATCACATGCAAAAGAATTGATGATGGCAATTACCCAGATTTTGTTATTTTTAATGGAGAAGAGCAAACAATTAAAAAGAATGAAATCGATAATTTAGAAGTAGAATTTGAAAAGAAACCTTTTGAAAAGAAAGGCATTAAAATTTACATCTTGCATTTAGTTGAAAACATGACCATTCAAGCTGTTAATGCCATCTTAAAATTTTTAGAAGAACCTGGAAAAGAAATTTATGCTTTTTTAACTACCAACAATGAATCGTTGGTGTTGCCAACAATATTATCAAGATGCCAAGTTGTTCGTTTAAAACTAATCAAAAGAGAAACGATTATTGAACTAGCAATAAATGAGGGAATCGACTCATTAGATGCTCAATTGTTGTCATCTATTTATAACGATGTAAATCTTATTAAAGAAGAAATTAAAGATGATGATTATTTACTTTCTAAAAAAGCATTATTAGATTTATTAAATGGTGTTTTAGAAAGTAAAAATAAAGCTATATTTACTATGCAAAAAGGCGTTGTTCCATTATTACATAACAAACAAACGACCAGATTTTTTATCGATTTATTAATTGCGTGTTTAAAAGATATACATGCGATTAAATATGAAAAAAGTGTATATTTGCAAGATATGAATGATATTTTGCTAGAATTATATAAAAAAATAAAAGACATTGATAGCTTGCTTGTTGAAGTTTTAAAATTAAGAAATTCTTTAAACTTGAATTTAAATGTAGGACTATTGATGGATCATTTAATATTATTGTTAACAAAGGAGTAAAGATATGGAAATTAAAAATGAACAATTAAATAAA
>JAHZFY010000028.1:10126-12721 GCA_019421105.1 bacterium | reverse complement strand
ATAATGTAGGAACGATGCTTGATTCAGTTCAAATTATCGTTGATTCTATTTCGTATGTTTTAATTGCGTTTGTTTCAATATCGTTATTAGTTTCATCGATAATGATAGGTATCATAACTTATGTTAGTGTATTAGAAAGAACAAAAGAAATTGGTGTTTTAAGATCAATTGGTGCAAGAAAAAAAGATGTGTCGCGCGTTTTCAATGCTGAAACACTTATCATTGGTTTAACTGCTGGATTGTTAGGTATTGGGATAGCTTCGTTATTAAATATTCCTATCATGCTCATAATCAATCATTTGACTGAAATTGGAATTTTAGTTATCATACCATGGGTCGGTGCAATAGTGTTACCTCTAATTTCTGTATTGTTGACTTTATTAGCGGGATTAATTCCATCTTCAATTGCGGCAAAAAAAGACCCAGTGATTGCTTTAAGGAGCGAATAGATGATTTTAATAGAAACATTTGAAGTATCAAACATTTATTTAATCGGATTGATTTTAATCATTTTTTCTGGATTATCTTTTTTTGCTAGTTTAATTTTAAGAGCTTGCAAACAAAGATTTTTATGCCGTTTATTAATGGTGATTGCGTCTATTATTTTTGTTGCATATACTTCTTTAGTATTTGTTAATATGCCAACGATAGATTGGGGATTTAAAGATACAAGTGAAGTAATTTTATTCGTTATATCTTTAATGCTTTTAATTTACAATCTAACAATATTTTTTAGGAAAAGATAAATGAAAAAAGTTGGTTTAGTTTCTTTAGGGTGTTGTAAAAACTTATATGATAGCGAAATGATTTTAAAGTTTTTTGTCAATGGTGGATACACGATCACAAACAATCCTAAAGATGCCGATGTGATAGTAGTTAATACATGTGGTTTTATATTAGAGGCTAAAAAGGAATCTATAGATACAATTTTTGAGATGGCTTCTTATAATAAAACATTGATTGTTACAGGATGTTTAGCTCAAAGATATTATGAAACTTTAAAAGAACAAATCCCAGAGATGGATGGAATCATTAAAATAGATGATTACAATGACTTTTTAACTAAAGTTAAAGAAATAATTCCAGATTTTGATAATAAACAAACATCTTTATTGCCAGTGGAAAGAGTTTTATCAAACAATACATATTCAGCTTATTTAAAAATTGCGGAAGGTTGCTCAAATTATTGTACGTATTGCGCAATCCCTTTAATTAGAGGCTCTATGAAGTCTAGAAAAATTGAAGATATTTTAGATGAGGCAAAAATATTAGCCTCGAATGGTGTCAAAGAATTAGTGGTAATTGCTCAAGATACGACAAAATATGGTATCGATATATATGGCGAAGTAAAAATTGAAGAACTTTTAAAGCAATTGCTTACCATAAATGAGTTTAAATTTATTCGATTGTTATATTTATACCCAGACGAAATAAGCGATGAATTAATTCAACTATTCAAAAATGAAAAGCGTTTAACTCCTTATTTTGATATTCCAATTCAACATAGCGAATCAAATATTTTAAAGTTGATGAATAGAAGAGGGGATAAACAATTTTTAATCAATCTTTTTAATAAAATTAAAAATGAAGTACCTAATGCTATTTTAAGAACAACAATCATGGTGGGATTCCCTTATGAAACTAATGAAGATGTTGATAATTTATTAGAATTTATTAAAGATGTTGAATTTGATCATCTAGGAACATTTACATATTCAAAAGAAGAAGATACAAAATCATATGATTTTGATAATCAAGTTGAAGAAGATGAAAAGAAAAGACGTTTAGATTTAATAATGAAATGCCAATCACACATCTCTTATAAGAAAAATAAAATGCATATAAATGAAATAATGGAAGGTCTAATTGTAGGTAAAAATAAAGATTATTATCTTTTTAGAAGTTATTGGAATGCCCCTGATGATGTCGATGGCTCTATTTTAATAAAAAGCGATGAAGTTTTAAATGAAGGCGATTATGTTAAAGTTAAAATCACTAATGCTTTAATTTATGATTTAAGCGGTGAACTTATTGAAGTTATTGAAAGATATTAAAAAGTCTTGTATAAAATTGAAAAGATTTATATAATTACACTTGCTTGCATTGCAAGTGATGCCCCATTAGTTAAATGGCATAACGGATCCATGGTAAGGATCTATTCGTAGTTCGATTCTGCGATGGGGCACCAGTTTAAAAATATCCAATTCGTGTGAATTGGTTTTTTTATGTTTTATTATTTGTGATATGTTTTGGATATGGTACATTATAAGTGTCAAAAAAATGGAAGACATTAAAAGACCATTCAATTCGTCAGGACAAAGACTTTAAACTTGTCCAATTCGTGGTGACGCACCTTAAAACACTATCTAAATAAAAACTAAATTATAAATTTTTTATATATAAATTTATTCATTTGTGTATATAATATATTATATGAATACGATTAATAGAATTAATGGAATGAAAGTTATTAAACGTTGGTCTGCTGGTACAATTTTTACCGCACTTTTTGTTTTGATTGCAATCGGTGGCTTAGGCGCTGCATTATGGTATCTTCCATTATTTAAACTAGGTGATTCAACATCGATTGAATCC
>JAHZFY010000028.1:8257-10072 GCA_019421105.1 bacterium | reverse complement strand
TTTATTGGCAAATTTTACATCGTACAAACCGGGTGCTAATTTTGAATATTTAAATAATACTTATTTAGCGCACTTATTTGATGCGTTACCTGATAGCATGGCACCTTTAAAAACGTATTTCCCTATCGTATTTAATTATTTTGTGTTTGGTCTTATTGCAATCATTGTAATTTTAGGTGTTATCAGTGTTATATTTGCTTTAGTTGGCTTGCTTTTTGGTGTGTTTCCTTGGAAAGCACCTAAAGGTTTAATGTGGGCAGTCTTTGCTTTCCAATTAGTATTGTCTTTAGTCGTTGTTTCAATGCATTTTACTTTAAAAGGCTTATTTATGGGCAAAGAAATTGCAGGAATGAAAATCAATGGTGTGTCAATTGATATTTTATATCCATTAGCCTATGTTGGTGGATTATTCTTAATAGCAATAATTTTAAGTATCATACATTCATGCGCTTTCAAAAATCGTATTTATATTAAAGAAGCAATGCGTATTTTAGAAGCGCAAAAAGCACGTCAAGAGATGATGGCTCAACAAATGCAACCAATTAATTATGGTATGGGTAATATGCCTGTTGGTGGTGTGGCAATGCAACCAATTGTCATTCAAACGCAACCAAACCAAGCACCAACAAAACCACAAGAACCAGTTGTTGTTGCTCCATCTACAAATCCAACTGTTATTACTCAAGTTAAGTATGCATCTGGTAAAGGCTTACCAGAAAAGATTTCATCAATTGGTGGACATGCTTTCTCACAAAATGAGAATCTTGAGATTGCTGTTATTCCTTTAGGTATCACTGAAATTGGTCCAAGTGCATTCTCAAATTGTCCAAATTTAAAAGTTGTCTCTATTCCAATTAGTGTTAATCGCATTGGCTATAATGCTTTCTTTGGATGCAAGAGATTGGCTCGAATTAACTATGGTGGTAGGAAATCTGATTGGAAGAATATCCAACGTGGTTCAAATTGGTTAGCAAGTGCTGGCACGACTATTGTTGTTTGTGTTGATGGTTCGATAACTGTCAATCCATATCATTAATAAAGGAGAAGAAAAATGTTTGAAGAATTTGAATTAAACGAAAAAGAAACTCAAACCTGGACATGCCCATTATGTGGCGCTGAAGTCGATGATGACACAGATATCTGCCCAGTTTGTGGATTTAAAAGAGAAGATTAATTATGGCGATTGGTATTATTCTTGCTGCTGGAATAGGGCAAAGAATGGAAAATCATAGTATACCAAAAGCTTATATTGAGGTTGGTAATCAACCTCTTTTTATGTATTCTTTAAACCAATTTAATTTAAACTCTAATATCGATAAAATCGTATTAGTAGTAAATAAAAATTATTATGAATACGCTTTAAATTATGTAAAACCAATTATCAAAGTTGAAGTAATTATCGGCGGTAACACTCGTCAAGAAAGCGTATTTTTAGCTTTAAATTATTTAAAAAATAATAATGTCAATGATGAAGAAATCGTTTTAATTCACGATAGCGCTAGACCTTTGGTTTCTCAAAAAATAATTGATGACAATATCTTATCTTGTTTAAAATTTGATGCATGCCTTACATCTATTAAATGTATCGATACTATTTTAACTAGAAAAGAAGATATATTAGATCAAGTATTAAATAGAGAAAAATTATTAAATGAACAAACACCGGCATCATTTAAGTTTCATATCATTTATGATTGTCATAATAAAGCCATTAAGGACAATATTTTTGATGCAAGCGATGATGTTCAATTAGTTAAAAATTGTGGTTATGAAATTCATATTGTAGAAGTTTCTAGTTTTAATTTTAAAATCACT
>JAHZFY010000028.1:0-8247 GCA_019421105.1 bacterium | reverse complement strand
TGAATTTGATTTATCGTTGTTTAAATATCTATTAGATAACAATAATTTTAATTATTGACAAAAATATTACTTACTGTATAATGATGTCGGTAGGTAACTACTATACTCTTGTTTTTAAAAGAGTGGCTCTTGGGCCACTCTTTATATTTAAAGGAGGAAAAATGAATATTGAATTAGTCAAAAAAGCAATTGAAAGTAAGCTAAATGAATTAGGATTCGAATTATATTCATTGACTAGTGTAAAACAAAAAGGTGATTTGATTTTATCGATTGTCGTTGATCGAGTGGAACCAATCGACATGAAAACAATTTGTGATGTCAGTGGTCAAGTATCAGAATTCCTTGATACGTTAGATTTAGGAGACGAACCTTATTTATTAGATGTTTCATCATTAGGTGCTGAAAAACCATTAAAAGTTGAAAAATTAAAAGATTATATTGGTAAACACATCAATGTTCATCTACATCATCCAATAAATGGAGAAAATATCCTTCAAGGAGATATTATCGATTGTAATGACGAATCTCTTAAGTTGGAGTATAGAGTTAAAACGCGTAAATATCAAGTTGATATAGCGCTTAATAATATTAGCAAAGCAAGATTAGCCATAAAATTTTAAAAGGAGTAAAAAAATGATCGATGCAAAGCAATTTTTAGAAGCTTTAAATGAATTAGAAGCTAGCAAAGGAATTAGTAAGGAAAGTATCTTACAAGCATTAAAAGAAGCAATGAGCAAAGGCTTAAGAAAACAACTAGGTGGCGATGATGCTTTAGTTGATGTTTCTATCGATGCTGAAAATGGCACGATTGATATGGCTCAATTAAAGACAGTTGTTGAAGAAGTAGAAGATGATTTCTTAGAAATTTCTTTAGAAGAAGCAAGATTAGAAAATAAAGATTATCAAATTGGCGATTTATATCGCATTCCTTGCAAACCAGAAGAAATCGTTAAATCTACAGCTTTATCAATTAAATCTGTATTAAGACAAAAAATCAGCGAAGCTGAAAAAGACGCTCTTTACAGTGCTTATAAAGATAAAATTGGCGAAATGATCACTGGTGTTGTTGAAAAAGTTGAAGAAAATGGATTAAGTGTCAATGTCGCAAGAGCTACAATTTTTATCCCAAGAAAAGAATTGATTGGTGATGAAAGATTTTTACCAAAAGAAACCATTAAATTATATGTAAGCGATGTCGCTAGCGGTCCAAAAGGTGCAAGAATTGTTGTTTCTCGTGCTAACGAAGGTTATTTAAAACGTGTTTTTGAAGAAGAAATTCATGAAATTTATGATGGCACAATCATCATTAAAGGTATCGCAAGACAAGCTGGTGAACGTAGTAAAGTTGCAGTATATAGCAATGATCCAAATGTTGATCCTGCTGGTGCATGTATTGGTCCAAATGGTAATAGAATTCAAAAAGTTGTCGCTCAATTAGGCAATTCTAGCAATAAAGAAAAAGTTGATGTTATCGGCTATAGTGAAAATGCTGGTTTATACATTATCGAAGCTTTAAAACCTGCTCAAGTTGTCGGTGTTAATGTCAATAAAGAAAATAAAACCGCATTAGCAGTTGTTAATAACGGAACATTATCTTTAGCTTTAGGCCGTAAGTGGGTCAATGTTAAATTAGCGTCTCGTTTAACCGGTTATAACATCACAATTAAAGAATTAGACCAAGCTTTAGCAGATGGTGATACATATCAAACATTAGAAGAAATTGAAAGATTAGATGTTGAAGCAAGACAAAAAGAAGCAATCGCTGCTTTTGAAGCACAACAAAAACTTGAAGCTGCAAAAGAATTAGCAGAATCTGGTTATGTTGCACCTGATCAAAGACATTATGAAGATGAAATTTCTGAAGAAGAACTTGAAACTTTAGAAGAAGCCGCGGATCGTTTAGAAGAAGTTGAAGAAACTAGCAATGATACTTCAATTGATGTTGAACCAACTGTTAAAGAAACTGAAGTTAAAGAAGAAGCAAAACCTGTTGAAGTTGTTAAAGAAAAAGAAGTTATTATTCCTACTACAGAAGTTAAAACTACAACCACACTTCAAGATTTAGAAAAAGAATTAGCAGATGAAGCTAAAAAAGCTAAAGCTACATTCACTAAATCTAAGAAAAAGAAAAAAGAAAATGAAGAAGAAGAAGCTGGATTTGTTGTCAGTGGTGATTCTTCACAAAGAATGTCGATTTACACCGAAGAAGAATTAAAAGAATTCGAAGATGAAGAAGAATTCTTAGAAGACGATTATGACGACGATGTCGACTATGACGAATACGATGAGTATTACGACGATGACAACAACTAATAAAAAAATCGTTTTAAGAAAAGCATTGCCGACAAAAGAACTATTAGATAGAAGTTGTCTATTAAGAATTGTTAAAACTTGTGATGGTCAAGTCGTTGTTGATGTAGATCAAAATATTAAAGGCCGTGGAGCGTATCTTAAAAAAGATGCCTCCATGGTGAATATAGTCATCAAAAAAAGAATGCTTAACAAAGCATTAAAATGCGAAATCAAGCAAGAAGTTTATGATGAAATTAATGAATTAATTAATAAGTAAATATAAGAAAGAAGGTGGATATATGGCAAAAAAACCAGTATTTGATAGAAAAGTTAATGTTTCTACTAAGGTATCATCTAATAAATCTAGTTCCAAAGTAAATAATGGTGTATTTGTTTACACTGGCGTTATTTCTGTTGGGGAATTAGCAAAAAGTTTAAATGTTTTACCTCGCGATATCATTAAATACTTTTTCTTAAAAGGGCAAATGATGACAATTAACACCTTGTTAGATGATGAAAAAATTGGAACTATTTGTTTAGAATTTGGATATGATTTTCAAAAGAAAGTTTTAGTTGAAGCTGAAAATTTTGAAGAATTAGAAATTAAAGATGATCCAAAAGATTTGGTTGAAAGAGCCCCAGTTGTTACTATTATGGGGCACGTTGACCATGGTAAAACAACATTGATCGACGCGATTAGAGATTCTAATTTAGTCGATTATGAAGTAGGTGGAATTTCTCAAGAAATTGGTGCTTATCAAAAAGAAATCAACGGACATAAAATCACTTTCATCGATACTCCAGGACACGAAGCTTTCACTGCGATGAGAAGTAGAGGCGCTGCAGTTACTGATATCGTTGTATTAGTGGTGGCGGCTGATGATGGCGTCATGCCACAAACAATTGAAGCAATTGACCACGCTAATGCTGCAGGCGTTCCAATTATTGTTGCTATCAATAAAATTGATAAACCTGGTGCAGACCCATCTAAAGTTAAAAATGAATTGATGGCTCATAATATCGTTGTTGAAGAATTCGGCGGTGATTGTGTCAGCGTTGAAATTTCTGCAAAGAAAAGACAAAATATTGATAAATTATTAGAAGCCATTATTCTAGTTGCGGAATTAAAAGAATTAAAAGCTAACCCAAATAGATACGCTCTTGGTATCGTTTTAGAAGCTGAATTAGATAAACAAGAAGGACCTAAAGCAACCTTATTGATTCAAAATGGTAGTTTAAAAACTGGAGACCATTTAGTTGTTGGAACTTGCTATGGTAAAGTTAGAAGAATGACTAATGAACATAAAAAAGTTTTACAAACCGCTGTTCCAGCCACTCCTGTCAGTGTCATTGGCTTGAGTGAAGTTCCTCAAGCTGGTGATCATTTCATGGCTTTTGATACAGAAAAAGAAGCTCGTGAAATTGCTTTAAGAAGAAAACAATTAAAAGATGCAAAAGAGAAAAAAGCTACATCTGCGGCTACTTTAGAAGATTTATTCAACCTTAAAAAAGAAGGCGAAATACAATCGATTAACATCGTTTTGAAAGCTGATTCTACAGGTAGCGCGGAAGCTGTTAAAGCATCTTTAGGAAAAATTAATGTTGAAAACGTTAGAATCAATGTTATTCGTGCTACATCTGTTGCGATTACTGAATCTGATGTTTTGTTAGCTAGTGCATCTTCTGCAATTATCTATGGTTTTAATGTTAGACCTGATGCCAAAACTAGAGCGAAAGCTTTAGAAGAAAAAGTTGAAATTAGACTTCATAGAATCATTTATGCTCTATTAGAAGAAATTGAAGCCGCTGCTAAGGGTATGTTAAAACCTGTCATGGTGGAAAAAGTAACCGGCCAAGCTGAAATTAGACAATTATTTAAAGTTTCTAGACTTGGAACAATCGCTGGTTGTATGGTTACGGAAGGTGTTATCAAAGACAATTCCTTAATTCGTGTCATGCGTGAAGGTATTGTTATTTATGAAGGAAAAATTGCATCTTTACAAAGAGGAAAAGACCAAGCAAAAGAAGTTAAGTTTGGTTTTGAATGTGGTATTTTAATCGAAAACTTTAACGATGTTAAAGAATATGATGTCATTGAAGGATATGAGATGGTTGAGGAAAGTAAGTAATGAATTCTAATTCAAATAAAGTTTTTAGATTGCAAGCCTTAATTTCTCGTAACCTATCTGAAATTATTCAATTTGACTTAAAAAATCCACATTTAGGTTTTGTTTCTATTCCTGAAGTAAAAGTGACAAATGACTTGTCACATGCAAAAGTTTACGTCTCCTTTTTTGATCAAAATCAAGTCAAAGAAGGGATGGAAGTTTTAAATAAATCGAAAGGATTTATTAGAACTCAACTTGCAAAACGCATGGACACAAGAAGAGTACCTGAACTAACTTTTGTTTACGATGATACTTATTTAAAAGCTGAAAAGCTCGATGAGTTAATCAAAAAAGCTAATAATTAAACTAAATGCTCCGATAACGGAGCGTTTTTTATACATCTTTTGTCATTTTCACATGTTTGATTTTTGCTTTGATAAAAGGTTTATCAATAGTTTTAAATCCTAGTTTTTCATAAAAGTATCTTGCTTGATATTGTGATTTAATTATCAAAGTAGTAGGAGTGTATTTTGTTTTTAAAAAATCGATTAAAAAACCTAAAGTTAATTTTCCATATCCTTTATTACGATATTTTTTTAATATCGCAAATCTTTGGATGAGTATTTCTTTTTCTGATTTTATATATCTGATGCAACCAATTGGTTTATCGTTTAGCATAATTAAAAATGATTCAGCTTGAAATTCATCATCTTCCACATATTCAAATTTAGGATTGATATTTTGTTCTTTGATAAACACTTCATTTCTAATAGTCATTTCATAAAATTTATCTTTTGAGGTGATGACAGGTTTTAAGGTTAATCCTTTTTGATTTATTTGATAATATATTTCATTTCCCCATAAGTCTAATTGTTGATAATTATTTAAAGCACTAACAAAGTTATCTTCACTAGAAGGATATTGTTTTTTAATATTATTCAATAACAATTTGATATCTTCACGACTTGTTTTTTTATCAGCAGGGCAATTAGAAGGGAAAATAGTTAGGTTTTCCTCTTTCATTAATCTAACAATATCTTTTTCATGCACTTTTGCAAAAGGCCTAATAAAAACTAGACCCACTCTTTTTAATTCCATCTTTGGAGAAAAGGTCGCAAATCTTGCACCGTATATCATATTCATAAATAAAGTTTCTAAAGCATCATCGACATGATGGGCGAATGCAACTTTATTGAAGTTTAATCTTTTAGCGACATTATTGATCGCTGCCTTTTTCATTTTTGAACAAATCGAACAAGGAAGATGAGATAGGCTTTGTCTTTCTTGTTGAATTTTTAATATCTTATAGACGTCTTTACAATCTTCCACTAAAAGGTCGTAACCTAAGTTTTTGCAAAAAGACTTCATCTCCTCAATATGAGGATTACCAAACCCTAAATCTAAAAAAACAGGTTGAACAACAAAATTAGTATGAGAGAATTTTTTATATAAATTTAAACAATATAGCAAAGCGATGCTATCTTTTCCACCTGATAAACCAAGGATGACTTTGTCGCCATGGTTAAATAGATTATATGTTTGGTCTGCTTTTCTAATGCAAGCTAAAATGGTTCTAATTGCTTTCATAATGAAATAATTATATTATTTTAATGAAGTGAAATAAAGTATGGATGGAATAATTTTATTTAATAAACCTAAAGACTGGACATCGCAAGATGTTTGCACAAAAATAAAACATTTGCTTAAAGTCAAAAAAATTGGTCATTGTGGCACGCTTGATCCATTTGCAACTGGCTTATTAGTTATTTTGATAAATGAAGCCACTAAAATTGGTCAATTCATTGAATCATTTGATAAAATTTACATTGCTAGGTTAAAACTTGGTGAAAAAACTACGACTGGTGATTTAAAAGGCGATGTAGTGGAAACTTCAAAAGTTAAAAAATTAACTAAAGAAGATATAGAGATAGTTTTTAAATCATTGATTGGAAAACAAGAACAACTACCCCCAATGTATTCAGCGATCAAAGTTGATGGTCTTCCTTTATATAAATACGCTCGAGAAGGAATAGAAGTTAAAAGAAAACCAAAAGAAATTGAAGTTTTTGATATTCAATTGTTGAATTTTGATCAAAATACAATAACTTTTATGTGTCATGTTTCTAAAGGTACATATATTAGAACGTTAGGTGAATTAATCGCAGAAAGACTAGATACGGTTGGTCATTTATTAGATTTACAAAGAATTAAAGTTGGTAATTATTTATTAAATAATGCTTGTGATTTTAATACTTTAGACGAATCAAAAATCATTCCTTTTCATGAATGTTTAAAATTTATGAAATGCGTCTATGTAGATGAAATGATTCAAAATAAAATTAAAAACGGACAAAAAATATTTTTAAATGTCGATGAAAAAATAGTCGCAGTATTCAATAGAAATAAAACTTTATTAGCGATTTATGAAAAAGATGAAGGAAATAGATATAAAGTTTTAAGAGGCTTTTCCAATGCAAGTAATTAATCTTGATTTAAATAGTATCGTTGAAATTAAGGAAAAATTATCCTTATGTATCGGCTTTTTTGATGGAGTTCATCTTGGCCATTTATCTTTAATAAATAAAGCTCAAAAATTAGAAAATAAAATTGGAGTGATGTCATTTGAAACTGCGCCTAGTGCATATAAGACAAATGGTCAAATTATGACGCTAAATCAAAAGATAGAAAAGTTTAAAAATCTTGGTGTAGACTATTTATTTTTGCTTAAGGTGAATCAAAATCTTTTGAATTTATCACCTATAGAATTTATACAATCAGTATTAAAAAAAATAAATATTGACACTTTGATTTGCGGTGAAGATTTTCGCTTTGGGAAAAATAGAAAAGGTGATGTTGAGCTTTTAAAAAAATACTTCAATGTCATATCGATGCCTTTACTTACAATTGACGGCATTAAAGTTTCATCCACAATCATTAAAGACTATATTTCAAATGGCCAAATCAAATCCGCAAATGAGTTGTTAGGTGATGTCTTTAGCATAAGTGGTACAATTAAAAAAGGATATCAAAAAGGACGAGAACTAGGATTTAAAACAATAAATATCAATTTTGATGTAAATCAATATGTAGTACCAAAATATGGTGTCTATTTAGTTAATGTTAAAATTTATGATCAAATATATGATGGATTAGCAAATGTTGGATGCCATCCAAGCATAAATAAATTAGATAAGCCAATCATCGAGGTCAATTTATTTGATTTTAAACAAGAAGTAGACAATATCGAAGCAGAATGTTATTTTTTTGAATTCATTAGGCCAGAACACAAATTTGAGACAGTAGATGAATTAAAACATCAAGTTCTTAGCGATATTAAAAATGCAAAAAAATTCATCAAAGCAAATAAAAAATTGCAATCATAGTTTTAATATAGTAATATTAATTACGCGACTTATCCGCTGAATAGCGAATCTCCAACGCTACTCTATGAATAAGTTAAGACAAAATATAGGAGGAAAAGACAATGGCATTAAGCAAAAATGAAATCCAAGCGATTGTCAACGAATTTGGTAAAAACCCAAAAGACACAGGTTCTACTGAAGTTCAAGTTGCATTATTAACAGAACAAATCAATCGCTTAACAGCTCATTTAAAAGCTCATGACAAAGACCACACATCCCGTCGTTCATTATTGATTCTTGTTGGTCAAAGACGTGCATTATTAAACTATTTATCCCGCACTGATCGTGATGCTTACTTACATTTAATTGCAAAATTAGGTTTAAGAAAATAAAAAGGAGTTCGCTCCTTTTTTCTTTTAAATTAAAGATGTATTTATATAACACTTGTGTTATAATTGCAAGCGTATTAATAAGAAAGAGAGACA
>JAHZFY010000027.1 GCA_019421105.1 bacterium | reverse complement strand
AGAGGTTCCATGATGGGATCTGGTGGCGCAATCGTCATGGACGAAGATAACTGTATGGTCGACGTTGCTAAATTCTACATGGAATTTATTTGCGATGAATCATGTGGTAAATGTACACCATGCCGTATCGGTACAAAAAGAATGCTTGAAGTATTAACAAAAATTACCAAAGGCAAAGGTACATTAAAAGATTTAGATGATTTAAAAGAACTAGCAGAAGCCACCAAAACCAATTCTGTATGTGGTTTAGGTCAAACTGCTGCAAACCCAGTCACATCAACGATGAACAACTTCCACGATGAATATGTTGCTCACGTTGTTGATCATAAATGTCCAGCTCATATTTGTAAGGCGATGATGTCTTATGAAATTCAAGCTGACAAATGTAAGAAATGTTCGTTGTGTGCAAGACATTGTCCTGTCAACGCTATCAGCGGTGTTGTCGGTAAAGAACCATATCACATCGATCAAAGCAAATGTATTAAATGTGGTGCTTGTATCTCTAGTTGTAGATTTGGCGCTATCATCAAAAAATAGGAGGAATGGATATGTCAAAAGTGAATATTAAAATTGAAGGTCATTCCTATCAAGTCGATTCAAATTTAACGGTTTTACAAGCATGCCGCCAATGCGGTTATGATATTCCATCCTTATGTACATTCATGGATGGGAGATGTTCTAAAGCAAGTTGCCGTGTTTGTCTAGTTGAAGTTAAAGGCGCAAGAGGTTTAGTTGCATCATGTGTTTATCCAGTTAACGATGGCATGGAAATTGTCATCTCTTCTCAAAAGGCTATCGATGCAAGAAGAACTTCGGTTGAATTATTATTATCAAACCATCATAAAAACTGCTTACAATGCGATAAAAATGGCAAATGTGAATTATTAGAAGTTTCTAAGATGGTCGGTGCAAGAGAAGGCAAATACATCGGTGAAATGACTCCATCAACATATGATGAAGTCGCTCCATCAATCATTAGAGATACATCAAAATGTATTTTGTGTGGTAGATGTGTAGAAACTTGCCGTGAATTGCAAGGAATCGGTGTATTGAGTTTTCAAAAACGCGGATTTAAAACTTATGTTGGTCCAACAGAAAATAGAAGCTTTGCTAAATCTCCATGCATTCAATGCGGTCAATGCGTCTTAGTTTGTCCAACTGGTGCATTGATGGAAAAATCTGAAATTGCAAAAGTTGATAAAGCCATGAAAGAAGGCAAGTATGTCATCGTTCAAACTGCACCAGCCGTAAGAGCGGCAATCGGGGAAGAATTCGGTGATAAGATTGGCACTCCTGGCACAGGAAAAATGGTCGCTGCTTTGCATCGTTTAGGCTTTTATCGCGTATTTGACGTCAATTTTGGGGCTGATTTAACCATCATGGAAGAAGCTAATGAATTATTGATCAGAATGAAAAATAAAGGCGTTTTACCTCAAATTACATCTTGTTCACCTGGTTGGGTTAATTATATGGAATATTTTTATCCAGAATTAATTCCTAATATGTCTACTTGCAAGTCACCTCATCAAATGCAAGGCGCGATTACAAAGACATATTATGCAGAAAAACATGGTATTGATCCAAAAGATATTTTTGTTGTTACAATAATGCCATGTCCTGCTAAAAAATATGATAAAGAAAGAGCAGGCCAAGGAAGAGATGACATGAAAGATATCGATGCTGTTTTGACTACCAGAGAATTAGCAAGAATGATTAAAAGAAGCGGTATCAATTGGCATAAATTACCTGAAGAAGAATTCGATGCTGACCTATTAGGTGATTATTCTGGCGCAGGTGTCATCTTTGGTGTTACTGGTGGCGTTATGGAAGCTGCATTAAGAACTGCTTATAAAGCTTTAACAAATAAAGAACACGAGTTAATTGCTTTTAAAGAAGTAAGAGGCTTACAAGGCGTAAAAGATGCAGAAATCAATATTGATGGGACAGTATTAAAAGTCGCTATCGCCTCAGGCATGAAATCTGCTAAACCATTATTAGAACAAGTTAAAAATGGTCAATCTCCATATGCATTCATTGAAATCATGGGATGTCCAGGTGGTTGTATAAATGGTGGTGGTCAACCATATGTTAAACCAATGTTTTTACCTAATGAAGATGATGATATTTTATATACATATCGTCAAAAACGCGCTGATGTTTTATATAGCGAAGATGAAAGACAAGTTGTTAGACAATCTCATAACAATAAAGATATCATTAGACTATATGATGAATATCTAGGAAAACCTTGCTCAGAAAAAGCGGAAGAATTGCTTCATACATTCTATAATCCTAATCGAGAAAGATTTCCAAAATAACTTTAAATAAATTCACTAAAGCATAGGTTCGCCTATGCTTTTTTTATAAAATATATATTTTTATTGAAAAAGTATCACTTTTATTTACAATAAAAGCATATTATGCGAAAGACTCACTACCCAATCATATTCATTCATGGAGCCACGACAGGTAGATATTTTTTAAACCCACCTATCAAATCGTTGGTGAAAAAAATAAACAAAATTGGTTACGATAACTTTTATTATGTCATTCACGATGCTTTTGCTAGCATAGAAGAAAATTGCAATGTTGTAATTGAGCAAATCGAAAAAATTATGGAACAAACCCATGCAGAAAAAGTGAATTTAATCGGCTATTCAAAAGGTGGGATTGAAGCTAGATATATCGCTAGTAAGAGTAAAATTAAAGATAAGATTGCATCTGTTAGTTTATATTCCACTCCAAATAAAGGCTTATTTTTTTCTGATTGGTTTTTAAAAAAGAAAAGAGTGTGTTTAAATTTATTTTTTAAATTCTGTGAGAAAATTTATTATATTTTTAAAGATGAACAATGCTCTATTAAAAATGTTATAACAGAACTATCTAGTGAGAACATGAAAACATTCAATGAAAATGTTAGTGATAATGAAAAAGTTTTTTATCAAAGTTTTTTAACTGTCTCATCTTCTATTTTTGATAGTTTTTTTCTTTTTATTTTCAATATAATAACTTCTAAATATGCAAAAGATGAAATCCATGATGGGTTCGTTCATGAATCATCCGCTAAATGGGGTGAATTTCATTTGTTTACTAATTCTAAACATATGACCCATCTTCACGTCATCGGCTTTTTTTATAGAAGAAAACATAGTATATTAAATTTTGAATACATAATTAATAAGTTGATTGAAAGGGGATTTTAATAATGAATTTTTTAATAATAAATTGTTCACCTAAAGGTGATAATTCCATCACATTACAAACTAGTTTATTTTTAAAAATCAAACATCAAGACCATAATTTTGAAATATTTAATGCTGGTATAAAAATTAAGGCTTTAGAAACTAACTTATCCCCTTTATTAGAAAAGATTCATGATGCAGATTGCATTATTTTTTCTTACCCAGTTTATACATTTATTGCTCCATATCAATTACATAGATTAATTGAATTATTAAAAAATATCAAATTGGATTTAAGCGATAAATATGTGAGTCAAATTTCCACTTCTAAGCACTTTTATGATTGGACTGCGTCTGAATTTATAAAAGAAAATATTTTTGATTTTAACGGCAAATACATCAATGGATTATGTTTAGATATGGACGATTTAACAAAGGAAAGTGGAAGAAAAGATATTGAATTGTATTTCAAACAATTATGTTTTAATATCGAAAATCAAATTTTTGAAAAGCGCGTGGATAAACATTTAAAAGAAATAGTTACTATAAATAAAAACTTGGAATTATTAAAAAAAGAAAAAGGTCCTTATGATGTGTTGATTTTATCATGCCATGATAGTAATGATATGAACACCATCTACATGATTGAAAAGTTTAAAAATGAATTTCCTTATGTAGTAAGGCATATAAACATTAATGAATATAATTTTCATGGTGGATGTCTTGGATGCTTTTCTTGCGCTGTCAGCGGCAAATGCATTTATAAAGATGGATTTGATTCGTTTTTAAGAACACAAATTCAAAATGCTGACGCTATTATTTATGCTTTTCCAATTATAAATCATTTTACACATAGCAAGATGAAAGCTTATGATGATCGACAATTTTGTAACGGCCATCGTCAAGTCATTGAAGGCACTCCGATTGGATATTTAATCAGTGGACATTTAAGTGAAGAATATAATTTAAAAACGATTATAGAAGGAAGATGTGAAGTCGGTGGAACTTATTTAAGTGGAATCGTTTGTGATGAAAAAGATAATGTCGACGAACAAATACAAAAACTATGTAAAAACGTTCTTTTTGCATTAAAACACAAAATGAATAGGCCAAAAAATTTCCTTGGAGTTGGTGGCACTTTAATCTTTAGGGATTTAATTTATGAAATGAGAGGTTTAATGAAAGCTGACCATAAGTTTTATAAAAAAACCGGCGTTTATAAGACCTTCCCTCAAAAGCATAAAAAACGCATATTGTTGATGAAATTAGTGGGTTCATTTATGGTAGTGCCATCAATTCAAAAAAAGATGAAAAATCAAATGAATAAATTTATTTTAAAACCATATAAAGATGTTTTAAAAAAGGAGGAAGCAAAATGCCAAAAGCAATAATTATATTAGGCGATTTAGCTTGTGGTAAATCTACTTTCTCTAATATCTTATCCAAAAGATACAAATGTCTATGTTTAAATAAAGATACAATAAAAGAAATCTTAGCAGATGAGATAGGATTTAAAAATCGAGAAGAAAATTTAAAATTATCTAAATTGACTTATAAGCTCATGGTCTATACTTTTAAAATGAACGCAATAAGTGGAAATAATATTATTTTAGAAGCTAATTTCCATGAAGATGAATTAGATGAATTGTATGAAATCATAAGTTCGTTTAACTATGAGGTTTTAACCTTAAATCTAACTGCGGATGTCGATATTTTATATAAGCGCTTTTTAAATAGAGCACACAATGAAAACCGTCATCCAGTTCATATTTCTGGCAATCTTTTAAATTATGATGTGTTTAAGGAATACATTTTAAATAATCGCAAATTAAATTTTCAAAATCCATTGATCAATATTGATGCTTCATCTTTTAATTATCAAAATGAAGATAATTTAAAATCGATCGATAAATTTATGAACAAATAAGTTATTGCTTATATTATAAATATATTAATCTACAAAACATTTTCATATTGGTGTATAATAAACACACATATGGAAATTAAATTTTATAACTCGCTATCTAGGAAAATCGAAGAGTTTAAACCCCTTCAAGAAAACAAAGTCTCGATGTATGTTTGTGGCCCGACCGTATATGGTCATCCACATATTGGTAACATGCGTCCAGTTATTGTTTTTGATACGCTCAAAAGGTTTTTAAGTTACGTCGGTTATGAAGTTACATATGTGTCTAATTTCACTGATGTTGATGATAAGATCATTAATGAAGCCATCAAAGAAAATAAGACAGAATTAGAATTATCTAGTTTTTATATTGAAGCTTTTAAAAAAGCCGTAAATGATGTTGGTTCATTAAATCCTAACATTACCCCTAAAGTCAGTGAATATATTCCAAATATCATTGCATACATCCAAGAGTTAATAAAAAAAGATGCCGCTTATGTCGTTGATGGTGATGTCTACTTCAGAGTTAAAAGCGTTAAAGACTACGGCTCTTTATCAAACATCAATTTAGATGATTTAATAGCTGGTGCAAGAATTTCTACTTCTAATAAAAAAGAAGACCCTTTAGATTTTGCATTGTGGAAAAAAACCGATGTCGGCATTAAGTGGGATTCCCCTTGGTCCAAAGGCCGTCCTGGTTGGCATACTGAATGCTGTGTAATGATAGATTCTATTTTTCCACCTAATGGTTTAATTGATATCCATGGCGGTGGATATGATTTAAAATTCCCACATCATGAAAATGAAATTGCTCAAGCAGAAGCGCAACACGGGAATAAAATCGCTAGATACTGGTTACATAACAATTTCGTAAATATTAATAATGAGAAGATGTCAAAATCTTTAGGGAACGTCAAATACGCTAAAGATTTAATCGATGCTTATGGTGGTTTAACTGTTAGATTATTGGTTTTATCTGCTCCATATCGTCAACCTATCAATTTCACTGATGATACAATTAATGGTGCGATAAATGAAATGAATAAAATAAAAAATACTTTTAAACAACTAACCTTTAATTTGCAAATTAATGGTGTAGATTTAACAAAGAAAGTCAAAGCAAAAAATATGGAAAGATTTTTAGAATCTTTAGCGGATGATTTAAATACTTCCAATGCGCTTTCATGTTTGTTTGAAGTTATGAAGATCATCAATGTAACTTTAAGAAGTAGACCTTTAGATGTTAATAAACTTGAAGAACTATATCATACTTTTGTAGACATGCTATGGATTTTAGGTTTAAGTCTAGAATATAAGGTATTGAGCAAAGAAGACATAAGTTTATACAATGAGTATCTAGATGCAAAAAATAATAAAAATTTTGAGTTAAGCGATTCTTTAAGAAAAGTTTTAATACAAAAAGAAATTTTATAACTGTAGGAGGTAAAAATGGGCGTTACAAGCATTGATCAAAAAATTGCAGAATTTTTTAATAATTTGTGGAACATCGATGGCTGGGGTGTAGGTAATCTCATCTTAATTTTGATCTCCTTAATTTTGACTGTAATACTATCTAGTTTTATTGGTTTAGAAAGAGAAATAAGAGGTAGAAGTGCCGGTCTTAGAACCCATTTGTTGGTCTCTGTTGGTTCTGCTATCATCATGATTATTTCAATTTATGGTTTCCCAGCAATGGCATCTGGAATGACAAGAGATCCAGCTAGATTGGCCGCTCAAGTTGTTACTGGTGTTGGTTTTTTAGGCGCTGGTGCAATCATCCACTATGCAGGTGGTATTAAAGGTTTAACTACAGCTTCGACTATTTGGCTTTCAATGGCTATTGGTCTTGCATGTGGAAGCATGAATTTTATTTTAGCAATCGTTTCTACTATTCTTGTCATGGTTGTTTTAATTACATTTAGACGTTTAGAAAGAAGAGTGACAAAACATCATCCAATGGTCATTATTCTTGCTAGTTCAAAAAAACCTATCCTAACTGATATTTTAGCAGTAGCAAAACAATATAATGTCATGGTTGGAGATGTGAATTCCCAAATCATCAAAGACGGCGAAGAAGGCAAGATTCAAATCGTGTTTAGATTGTCAGGAGAAAATAATGCTTTAGTGGATTTAGATACTACTGGTTTTTGCAATGAATTAAAAGCGAAAACTAACGCTATTGATATTAAAGTAATTAACCATCATTAATATGCAAAAGAACTATATTTTTGGAAAAAACACTGTTAGAGATGCTTTGAGCAGTATCAAAGTACATCGTGTTTTTATATCGGATACTTTTACTGATAACAAGTTTATTGAGGATGTTAAAAGACAAAAAATTGATATTGTTCGTGTCAATAATTTTGAACTTTCTAAAATGGTCAAAGGCAATCACCAAGGTGTCGTTGCAGAAGTTGATAGATACGAATATTCTTCTTTACAAGAAATTATCAATATTTCTAAGAAAAAGAAAAATCCAATCGTTTTGATTTTGGATGGGATTAACGATCCAGGAAATTTTGGAGCAATATTAAGAAGCGCTGATGCATTTGATGTTGCAGGTGTCATCATTAAAAAACATGGTCAAGTGATGGTCAATTCAACAGTGGCTAAAACATCAACTGGCGCTATTAACCATGTTAAAGTTGCTCAAGTTAGCAATCTATCACAAGCTTTAGAAGCTTTAAAAAAAGAAGGTTTTTGGTCTATTGGAACAGATGGATTAGCCAATACTAGATATCAAGATTTAAAATATGATTTTCCATGTGCTTTAATCATTGGTTCTGAAGGTGAAGGAGTATCTCCTTTGTTATTAAAACGATGCGATTATAAAGTTAAAATTGATATGTTTGGTCATGTCAATAGTTTGAATGCCTCTGTTGCCACTGGTATCATGCTTGCTCATATTAAAATCTCACAATAACGCCCTATATATTTATGGATAACAAAGATTTATTTACAGATGATGATTGTCTGAATTTTTATCGTGAAGGAAAAGAGGAGTTTTTCAATTATTTGTACAATAAGTATCTTCCAATCGCAAAAAAATTAGCGGGAATTTATTATATGCAAAGTTATGCGCCTGGATTAACCGAAGATGATTTTTTAAGCGTATGTTTAAATAGTTTTTATGTTGCTAGTAAAACATATAAAATTGGTAATAATTGTTTCAAAGCTTATTGGGAAAAAATAATCTATTACGATATTCAACATCTTTTAATTGATAATAGCAAACATTTTGGTTCTAATAACGTTTCCTTAGATTCTTTTACAAAAAACAGTGAAGAATTAACTTACGCAGAAGTGATTGGATCAACTGATGAAAGAATATATGGTGATATAAATGTTAATGAAGCTATCACGTTTGTTGCGGAAGATGAAAAAAGCATATTCACTACCAAAGAAAAAAAGATATTCATGCTTCATATGAGTGGCGCTAACGCAAGACAAATTGCAAAAAAACTAAATTTAGATGAAAAACATGTTAGGTATATGCTTTCAAAAATTTCAAAAAAATTAACAGATTTTAAAAACATTAAATAAAATTATCATTTATGATATAATGCCATGGTATGAATATTATCGAAGTCAAAGATTTATACTTTAGATACGATGAAGATAAAGACACTGTCAATGGTGTTAGTTTTAACATTAAAAAGGGTGATTATGTTTCTATAATAGGTCCAAATGGATCAGGCAAATCCACGCTTGCTAAACTTTTAGTTGGTCTATTAAAGAAAAAAAGTGGTGAAATAAAAGTTTTTGACTTGCTTTTAAATAAAGAAAATATTTCTAAAATACGTTCAAAAGTCGGAATCGTCTTCCAAAATCCAGACAATCAATTCATCGCTTCAACTGTAGAAGATGATATTGCTTTTGGTCTAGAAAATAAAAATGTTCCAACTAAAGAAATGCCAGATATTGTTATCGAATATGCAACGAAAGTTGGAATTATTGACAATTTAAAAAAAGAGCCGAGCAATTTAAGCGGCGGACAAAAACAAAGAGTGGCAATCGCTGGTGTTTTAGCTATGCAGCCTGAGATTGTGATTTTTGACGAAGCAACATCGATGCTCGATCCAAAAGGTAGAAAAGAAATTAGAGAATTAATTTTATCAATGAAACAAAAAAACAAAGATTTGACGATTATTTCAATCACTCATGATATTGAAGAAGCATATCAATCTGATTACATCTTAGTAATGTCTAAAGGTAATTTAATTCTTCAAGGAAGTAAGCAAGAAGTATTTAAAGATAAAGACGTATTAAATAAAGCTTGTTTATCTATTCCGTTTTTACAAGAGTTCAAACAAGAATTAAAAGACCATGGTATCGATGGTATAGAAAACATTGATACTATCGAAGGAATGGTGGATTTTTTATGCCGATAGAGTTTAAAAATGTCTTTTATACATATTCTTTAAAAACACCATTTCAAACGGATGCTTTAAATGATGTTAACTTGAGCATTGAGGATGGTTCTTTTGTTGCGTTTATTGGTTCGACGGGTTCAGGTAAGTCTACGATCGTGCAACATATGAATGGACTTTTAATTCCAACGGAAGGCGAAGTTAATATCGATGAATTTAAAATTGTTAATAAAAAAAGAAAAAACAAAAATATTAAGCAATTAAGAAAACATGTTGGTTTAGTTTTCCAATTCCCTGAATATCAACTTTTTGAACAAAGTGTAGAAGAAGATGTCGCCTTTGGTCCGAAAAACTTTAAAGTAAAACCTGAGTTAGCTTTAAAAAAGGCTCACGAAGCTTTGTTGAGTGTTGGTTTAGATGAAACATATTTTAAACGTTCTCCTTTTGAACTATCAGGTGGAGAAAAAAGAAGAGTAGCTATTGCTGGTATATTAGCTATCGAACCTGATATTTTGGTTTTAGATGAACCGACTGCTGGATTAGATCCTAATGGGTCTAGCGAATTGATGAATTTAGTTTGCAAAATGAATAAAGAAGGCAAAACTATCATTTTAGTCACTCACGATATGGATTTAGTTTTGAAGTATTGCCAAAAAGTATTTGTGGTCAATGAAGGCAAAATCGTTTCAAGTGGTAGACCTCATGATGTTTTTATGTCTTTACCTGAAAATAGCAGTGTAGAAATTCCAATGATTTTCAGCGTCGCAAATAAGTTGATTAAAAAAGGCTTACCATTAGACACAAAAAATATTTTTGATACAAAGTCATTGGTAAAAGAAATAATCAGAGACAAAGGAGACAAAAGATGACTTCGGTGACATTTGGAAGATATGTTCCATATAATTCTTTTGTTCATCGCTTGGACCCAAGAAGCAAATTTTTATTTTTGATCATGCTTATGGTTGTTGTTTTCATGCCTTTTAATGTGTGGTCTACAAGCCTTATTTTTTCTTTGACCTATCTAATTTTATTTTTGATTATTATGGCTATATCTCACGTCAGTTTTCTTCAACTATTAAAAAGCTTAAAAGCGATGTGGTTTTTAGTCATATTCTTGATGATTGTTTATATTTTAATCCCTAATCCAAACTACACCATGCCAGCATTTGATATTAATGGTTATGTGATTTATTGGGATGGATTTTATCAAAGTGCATATATCATTTTAAGATTGATATTGATGATATCTATCACTATGGTTTTGACCGCTACTACAAAGCCTTTAGATTTAACATATGCTCTAGAGTGGTATATGAGTCCATTAAAAGTAGTTAAGTTCCCTGTCCATATCATCGCTATGATGATATCGATTGCTCTTAGATTTATTCCAACTATTTTAGATGAAACACAAAGGATTATGAAGGCTCAAGAATCTAGAGGTGTGGATTTTGCTCATGGTGGTTTAATTAAAAGAATCAAAGCCATCATATCTTTAATCATTCCTTTATTTGCTTCGGCTTTTGAAAGAAGCGATCAATTAGCGGACGCCATGGAAGCAAGAGGTTATGATCCTTACGCTAAAAGAACAAGATATCAACAACTCCATTTCCATTGGAGCGATTTAATTGCTTTTATAATTGTCACTGCTTTTATGTCTGGAATTATTTATTTATCAGTTTGTCATAAAGATCTTAATTTAATCGAAACTATTTTCCATGTCGAGGTACCATTTTAATGAGTAAGAATGTTTTAGCAGTAGTAGAATATGATGGAAGCAATTATCAAGGATGGCAAAGCCAAGTAAACGGTCTAACAATCCAAGATAATATCGAAAAAGTTCTATCTAAAATTTTAAATGAACCGATAAAAATTTATGGTTCAGGAAGAACTGATGCTGGTGTTCATGCACTTGGACAAACCTTTAACTTTGTTTTAAATAAAAAAGTTGAAGACTTAAATCTATTAAAACATTCATTTAACTGCCTTTTACCTGATGATATAAAAATAAAATCATTAAAATATGTGCCTTTAGATTTCAGCGCTAGATTCGACGTTAAAGAAAAAATATATCAATACCGTTTTTGTATCGATGAAACAAATGTTTTTGATTTACCATATGTTTCAATAGTTCATCAACCATTCGACATAGATAAACTAAATGAAGCATTGAAGTTATTCATAGGAAAACATTGTTTTATTAACTTTACATCTAAACCTGATGATCAAGATAATTTCATAAGAAATATATTCGATATCACTTTGAAAAAGAATAGAAGTTGTTATGGAATCACTTTTATAGGTGATGGATTTATGAGATACATGATTAGGTTTATCGTTGGAACATGTTTTGCCTATGCAAAAGGACAAATTGAATTAGAAAAGATTAAATTCTATTTAAACGATACAAATCGTCACACCACAACTTTTAAAGCTGAGAGCAAAGGTTTATTTTTAATAAAAGTAAAATATTAAACTTTAAAAACGCTACCTATTTTGGTATTATATGTAATCGAAAGAAGGACTATTTATGGGACGACACTTTGAAGTAAGAGCAAAAGCAATGGCGGCAACTGCTGCAAAAAAATCTGCGGTTAATATGCGTGCAAGTAAAGAAATTTATATTGCTGCAAGATCTGGAACACCTGATCCAAACTCCAATTTAGCATTAAGAAGCGCAATTGAAAAATGGAAAGGACAATCCGTTCCAAGAGATGTTATCGATCGTGCAATTAAAAAGGCTGCTGGTGGTTCTAGTGAAAACTATGAATCTGGAAGATATGAAGCATTTGGACCTGGAAATTCTTATATCGTTGTTGATACATTATCCGATAATACAAACCGTGCTAACGTAGAAGTTAGAACCGCAATCACTAAAAAAGGCGGACACATGGGTTCAGTTATTTATAACTTCAATGAATATGGTGTATTTGCCTTTAAGGGTGAAAATCGTGATGAAGTAGAAGAGAATTTAATATTAGGCGATGTCGATGTCCAAGAAGTCACATATGAAGATGGCTATATCTCTGTATTGGTTTCTACTAGCGATTTTGCTAAAGCTAGAGAAGTATTAACTTCACTTGGTATAACAGAATTTGATACCGCTGAAATTTCTTTAATTCCTGTTGATGAAATTGAAATTCCTGAAGGCGAAGATAAAGAAAAATTCAAACAATTGCTCGACATGTTAGATGAATGTCAAGATGTTCAAGCAGTTTATCATAACGTAAAATTATAAAATACCATTAAACAACTCAAAAACTTTGCAAAACTTGAGTTGTTTTTTATTTTTTTGAATGGGTAATAACGTGCTAGTTTTATTACAT
>JAHZFY010000026.1 GCA_019421105.1 bacterium | reverse complement strand
TAGTAACAGTAACTTCATAGGCTTTTTCTTCACCTAAAAATGACATTGCTTCAAGCATTTCATCCGTGCTTAAAAAATGTTGATCAGGATTATCATAATTTGGAATATCAGGTTTATTATATGGGTTTAAATTTAAAGGATGATAAACTCCCCCTAATCCTTTCGCGCTGATATATACATCTCTAAATATTTTATCTTTTTCAAAGCAATAATGGACATCACCAGTCGCGCATACTTTAATGTTTAACTCATCAGCAACTTTAACGATATCCTTTAATATGTTAATTAATTCATCTTGGGTTTCAAAGTTTCCACGATTTAATAAATATGAATAATTGGCAAGCGGTTGAATTTCGATGTAATCATAAAAAGCAATCGTTCTTTTTAAAGTCTCTAAATTTTTATGGGATGCATTTTCAAAAACATCAGAATTAAAGCAGGCAGAACCAATTAAAAGATTCGTTCTTAATTTATTGACTTCGCTTCTTGGAATCTTTGGAACTTCCGCTAAATAGTCTATGTGAGCCTTACTAACTAAACGATATAAATCGTGTAGGCCATCATAATTTTTCGCTAGAGCAATCATATGAAATGGATGGATATGTTTTAACATATCATTAGTGGTTTTTAAGTCTTTTAAATCTTTATGTTTTAGATGTTTGTTTTCTTTAGTTAAATTGACAAGCATCACTTGCCATACATCATTTAAAACAGAGGCGTCATAATCAGCTCTATGGGCGTCGTCATCATCATAAATAACATCAAAATTACGACATAAGGTACCTAGACGATGGTTTCTTGAATTTGGAAACATATATCTAGATAAAGCCAAAGTATCAATGACTGGATTTTTTAAAGGTTCTTCATTCATTCTCACTAATGCTTCATTTAAAAATGGAACGTCGAAGTCTGCATTATGAGAAACTAAAATACTATCTTTAACAAAATCTAAAATCTTATCTTTAACTTGTTCAAAAGTTGGTTGGTTTTTCACCATTTTGTCGTCAATCTTAGTTATTTTTGTAATTTTTTTAGGAATTGGAACTCCTGGATTAATCAAAATATCTAATCTTGCAACCTCTACACCTTTTTCAATTCTGACCGCGCCAAATTCAATGATGCGATTATATCGACAACTTAAACCAGTTGTTTCTAAGTCGAATACGACATAGTTAGCTTTGCTCAATTCAATATCGCTATCATTTTTAATATATTCTAATTGGTCATCAACCAAATAAAATTCGCAGCCATATAGCATTTTTAAACCAGTTTTTTTAGCGGCCTTTTGAGCATCAGGATAACCAGAAACAACCCCATGATCTGTAATAGCTAATGCCTTCATACCTAATGCCTTAGCATATTTTGCATAATCCATCATTGTTCCAGTTGCATCCATTGCTGACATTTTAGAATGGATGTGTAATTCCACTCTTTTTATAGGAGCGTTGTCTGATTTAATTTCATCTGGAGGTAATATATCAATATAATGTCCTTTAATGAGCAAACTTTTTTGATAGTCATCAAAATAAGCACATCCTCTAATACGAACCTTGTCGCCTTCTTTAAATTCTTTGCTTTTATTCGTGTCAAAGGTTGCATTAATAGACATAACTACATAAATCGCTCCAGCATTATCATCATTAATACCAAAGGTAACTTTGCTCATTCTTTGTTCAAAGATTCTTTCTTCTTTTGAAAAAATATGACCAACAAAATCGACATTGCCAGAATTTGTATCAATTGAATCGATATTATCTATAAATTCATAATTGCCACGTTTGTTAATTCTTGCAAACTCGCGATCTTTTTTTAATTGCTCTTGGTTAGCTTTCATTATTTCTAAATAAGCGTTTTCCACTATTTCAGCATCTTTTTTATGTTCTTCAACAATATTTACTTCTTCTTTTTCATTAACTTCTTCAAAAGATTTTACTTCGTTTTCAATAATGTTTTCTTCTTCGCTTATTTCTTCAACTTTTACAATTTGTGATTTCAAATTAAAATCATAAAAAATAAAAATTAAAAAATCTTGGAAATCTTTTAAGACAACATCGATGTTTTTCTTTCCATCTTCGTCTTTGACTAAAAAAGTTAATTCATTATCATCAATTAAAATTTCATCTTCATATCTAAAACGATAAAGCGTTTGAAACCAATCGATAAATAGATTTTTACAATCTTCACCGCTTGGTTTATTTGAATAAGAAAAAGCAATTGTGTATTTATATGTAATTGTATTTAAACCATCCATTAATTTTCTTAATAGATGATAAGCCCACGGTGTATCTTTTACTATCACCATGTCTATTTGATCTTTGATAAATGAATTTCTTGCACATAGATCAAAATGCATATCAAAATCTTCGATATCATGAATACCGATAGAATTTAAAAATCTTGTCATTTTATCTATGCGAATATCACCCATACTCTAAAATAATCCTATCACATCTTTGACGAGCAACACTAACATTAAACCAAATAGTAAAGCTAAACCAACATAAGAAACGATGACTTTAACTTTATCTGGTATTTTCTTTCTAGTTATTCCTTCAATAGTTAAAACTAATAATTGCCAACCATCTAAGCCTGGGAAAGGCAATAAGTTAAATATCGCTAGGTTAACTGAAATCAAGGCCCAATACTGCACTAAATACGCCGGACCCATCGATGATAAAATGCTAGATTGAGAAGAATAAATTGCAACAATTGAGCCAACATTTTCCCAACCTTTACCAACAAATAATCCACCTAAAGTTTCAAAGATTAATATCGAACCTTTACCAAATTGTTTAAAAGTGTTTGTCCAAGCCTCACCAAAAGATTGCCAATGCTCATATAGATGCATTTGTAAGCCCGTATCTTGGAACACTTTTTTATTTTCTTCATTTTCAACCACATTCAATACTAAATGTTTTTGTCCACCACTTTTAACATTTGTCATCACCAAAGACTTATTATTTTTTAAAGAAGGGTAAGCACAATCTTTATGATAAAAATAACCATTTTCCTCAATTAGATGGTCGTGTTCAACATCTAAACCACAGCTTGGGCAAAAATATGAATTTTCTTCACCTTTTTGATATGTATTTAAAACCAAGGTCATGCTTACAATTGGACTTTTATTTTTATTGATTGATGTAGGTAAAACCTCAATTTCATAATTAGCTAAAATTTGTTTATTTTTACTTAAATTTTCTTCATCGTAAGTATAATATTTCATTTTGTTATCATAACTACGATCAGTTAAACTAGTGGATGCTTGAGAAACGCTAGCAACAACTGGTGTAGTGCTACCATCTTCAAAAGTAGCAAAGCTATTCATAGAATAATACCAAACATATTGCCCGCTTGGAATCGTTCTTTCATCGGTAATATATTGTAAGTAATCGCCTTCTCCGGTTTCATTGTTAAATCCTTTAACACTGGCTTTTTCAGCGATAGAATCTTCTTTAACATCAAAGATATTTAAATAGATTTGTTGAGTAATAAAACATTGATTAAAAATATAAAACAATAAAATCGATGTAACTAAATTCATTAAAATACCACTGGACATAATGATTCCAGCTTTCCATTTTTTAATGCCGTTTATCGTTCTTTCTTTTGGAATATCTAAACCTTCTTCAAGTTCTCCTTCTTCCCCGGCCATAGCAACATATCCACCAAAAGGAATGACTCTTAATGAAAAATATGTTTCACCGTTTTTCCTTTTTTTATGCAAAAAAGCTTTACCAAAACCAACAGAAAAATCAGCGCAATAAACATTAAATATTTTCGCGGCAGCTAAATGTCCTGCTTCATGAATAACAATCAAACTAGATAAACATAATACAAATATGACTATTTGAAGTAATGTATTTAAAAAATCCATTATCTATTCTCCTTTAATTCTTCAATCAATCGACGCGTTTTTAAACGAATTTGTTGATCCAATTCATAAATTTGTTCGTATGTTGGATTTAAAATATTTTGATGTTGTTCCATCATTTTAAAAACCACATCTTCAATATCTAAAAAACCGATCTCATCATTTAAAAAAGCATTGACAGCAACTTCATTGCTAGCGTTTAACACCGTTCCGTATGTTCCTTTATTTTTGATTACGACTTCTGCGAATTTAACTAAAGGATAACGTTTGATATCAAATTCATGAAAATGGTAATTGCCAAACTTGTGGTAGTCATCACTAATATATGTATCAAACTCACAATTACCTTTATGAATAGCATAATAGATTGGATTTTTCATATCTGGATATGATATTTCCGCTCTAAAGTTACCGTCATCATACTCCACCATTGAATGAATCATAGATTCATCATGAAGAAGTATCGATATTCTATCATAAGGATAATTAAATAAAAAGTGGGCTTCGACAATTTCAAAACATTTGTTCATCATGGTCGCACAGTCAATTGTTATTTTAGCGCCCATGTTCCATGTTGGATGTTTTAAAGCATCCTCTTTTTTAAAATCTTTTGTTTGTAAACGTGTATACTTTCTAAAAGCACCACCGGAAGCAGTTAAAATCAATCTTTTAACATTTTTATCATCGACTGCTAAGCATTTATGAATCGCAGCGTGTTCAGAATCAATTGGATAAATGCGTCCTTTTCCTTGCCTTAATAAATCATTGACTAGTTGCCCTCCGACAACTAATGCTTCTTTATTAGCTAAAGCAACATCCATATTTTTATTTAAGGCAATTAAAGTAGGCTCTAATCCAACAAAACCAACTAAGGCATTGATACATAGTGAAGCATCGACATCCAACATCATCTTTTTTAATCCATCACTTCCAAAATAAATGTTTAAATTTGGATATGATTGTTTTATTTTAAGCGCGTCAAATTCATTGATGATATAGCAAAATTTAATGGTTTTAAATGCAGTTAAAATATTGATGCATTCATCAAAATTTTTACCAACGGAAATAGCGATTAAATTATATTTTTCACTTTCGTTATTTAAAACTTCTAAAGTTTGTTTTCCGATGTTTCCTGAAGCGCCTAAAAGAATGACATCGATCATATTAAAGTAATAAGTTCCCCCAATTACCTGTATAAATACAATTAAATAAAATTATTAAGATAGAAACAGATATAGCTGAAAATAACACTGAATCAATTCGATCTAATACACCACCATGACCTGGAAGTATGTTTCCAAAATCTTTAACACCATAACTTCTTTTAATCATTGAAAAAATAAAATCTCCTAATGGTGAAACAATAGGAATGATAATAGATACGATAAATAAATAAAACCAATTATCTGCATCTAAGCCAAAGATTGCAATGATTGGTCTATTAACCGCAGCCATTCCATAGCCAAGGGCTAATGTGAAAATCATTGAAAAAAAGACTCCACCTGCAAAGCCTTCCCAAGTCTTTTTTGGAGAAATTCTTTCGTTGATTTTATTTTTTCCAAAAAATACTCCAGTAAAATAAGCGCCAGTATCACTCATTAAAGATCCACCGACTACCAAAACCAAAAGCAAAGCCGATTCTACCCAATTAAAATAATAAGGGTTAACTCCTGCTGCTAAATCAGGATTATAAGCTTCATACATTGGATAATATCTTAAAAATAATAAACATTGACAGCCTAACCCGACAATTATGCCAAAAGATAACATATAACATGCGTCTCGAACTTCAAAGTTTTTGTCGATTATAACCATTGAAAAAGATAATAATGCTCCTAATAAAATAACTGAAGCACTAACATAAATAACATTAAACCCCGTATATAGATGGAAATTTGCACTGCCATTTACAAGCAAATGTCTCAATATTGGGAAAACAGCAAATAATAACATCAATAATACAGTGACAATATATAAGGCTGGATTATATTTTTTCTTAGCGCATCTTACTAATTCATATCCACCAATGCCTACTGCTAAAAGGATTAAACATAAAAAGAAATAATCACCAAAAAAGATGCAAGGCAAAACAATTAGTGTACCTATAATCGCAGTGATTATTCTAACTTTTAAAGAGGCTTTAATTTCAGGGGTTACATCATTAGTTACTTTTTTCTTCATCTTTAATACTTCCAAATCTTCGATCGCGAGTTTTGAATAATTTAATATCTTTAATCAAACAATTTTTATCAAAATCAGGCCATGGAGTTTCATCAAATATCATTTCTGCATACGCTAATTGGTATAACATAAAGTTTGAAATTCTTGTCTCTCCACTTGTTCTTATCAATAAATCAATAGGAGGTAATTCATGGCTATATAAATAATCATTGAAGTTTTCTTCATTTAAATCATCGATGTTTTTATTTTCATCCATTACATCCTTGCAAAACGCTTTGCAAGCTCTAATAATATCTGTTCTTCCACCATAATTTAAACAGATGTTAAAAACAAAATTGGAACAATCTTTTGTAACATCAATGGAATTATTGATAATCCTTTGAGTTTTTTCAGGTAATTTACTTATATCACCTGAGACAACTATTTTTGTTCCATCTTTAATCATGTT
The DNA here is from genome assembly GCA_019421105.1 of bacterium. Taxonomy (GTDB): domain Bacteria; phylum Bacillota_I; class Bacilli_A; order RFN20; family CAG-826; genus CAJOOD01. The sequence continues at coordinate 6,707 of JAHZFY010000026.1, read as the reverse complement.
ATTAATTTCTCTTTTAAAGAAATGTTCTAAATATTTAAAAAGAAGATTTATTTCGCTTTTTGGTCTAGACCAATTTTCAGTTGAAAAAGCATACAATGAGATATATTTAATCCCTTGTCTAACACATTCTTGATAGATGTCACTTACTCTTTCACAGCCAACCTTATGTCCTGCTGTTCTTGGTAGATTTCTTTTTTTAGCCCATCGACCATTACCGTCCATTATAAAAGCGATATGTTTTAATTCATTATTTTTTAATTCAACTTTTTCCATATCTATAAGTATGCCATAAATAAGTCATAATTCATATAAATTTATATGAAAATTAAAAATCCTATCATTTCGATAGGACTTTTGATTATATTGCCATGATTTCTTTTTCTTTTTCTTGCATCAAAGAATCGACAAGTTTAATTTGTTCATCTGTGACTTCTTGAATCTCTTTTTCAAGACGCTTGATAAAATCTTCACTGCTTTCTTCGTCTGCTTTCACCAAATTCATATATTCACGACGAATGTTTCTAATGACTACTTTGCATTCTTCGGCATATTTTTTGCCTTGTTTAACGATTTCTTTTCTTCTATCTTGCGTTAGAGGTCGAATGACCAATCTAATAGCGCTTCCATCATTATTTGGAACTAATCCTAAATTAGAAGCATTAATTGCAGCAGCAATGCTTTTTAAATCGTTTTTATCATAAGGTTTAATTAAAAGTTGTCTTGGTTCAGGAACGCTGACCGCGGCAATTTGTAATAAAGCAATCTTATCACCATAATAATCAACGTTGATGCTTTCTAAAATTGCTGGATTAGCCCTTCCAGTACGTAAAGTTTTTAAATTGGTTTTAAAATTTTCGATGGTACCACCCATCTTTTGTTTCATGTCTAATGTAATTTCATCCATAAATTTATTTTCCTTTAGTTATTATTGTACCAATATTTTCGCCATTTACTACTTTTTCAATATTTTTTGGATCATCCATGTTAAAAACTCTAACTTCAATGTCTTTATCTTTGATTAATTCAACTGCGCTTAAATCCATAACCATCAGTTTAGAATTTAATATTTCTTCAAAAGTTAAATTTTTTATAAATTTAGCGTTAGGATTTTTATTTGGATCATCATCATAAACCCCATCGACACCATATTTAGCCATGCATATTAAATCTGCATCAATTTGAATAGCTCTTAAAGTTGCAGCGGTATCCGTTGTAAAAAATGGTTTTCCAGTTCCACCACCAAAAACAACGACATATCCTTCATCTAAATATTTTTTAGCTTCATCTTGATTAAATGGAACAGTGATAGGATCGACTTGAATTGCACTCATTGCAACTGATTTCACGCCGATGCTTTTCAAAGCTGAAGACAAAGCGGTTGCATTGATGATTGTTCCTAACATGCCCATATAATCTGCTTCAGCAGGGTCGATATTGATTTTGCTAGCAAATTTGCCTCTCCAAATGTTTCCAGCACCAATAACAACTCCAACTTGAATTCCTAGGTTGTGTAATGTTTTTATAACAGCGGCAATAGCGTTTAACTTATCGCAGTTTAGAGTTTGATTTTTTTCTTTGTATGCGATTGATTCACCGCTGATTTTTAACAATATTCTTTTATACATAATTTCCTCCACTTCCTAAGATAAAAAAAGAAACACAAAAATGTGTTTCTTATAAATAATAATTTATTTTGTTTGGCTCATGACTTCAGCTGCGAAATCATCATGTCTTTTTTCAATTCCTTCGCCAACTAAATAACGAACGAATTTAACAACTTTGACACCATTTTCAGCTAATACTTGAGAAACTTTTTTAGAATCGTCTAATAAGTAAGCTTGTTCACTTAATACTGTTTCGAATAAGACCTTGTTGACTTTACCTTTAACAATATTTTTTAACATTGCTTCAGGTTTTCCAGCCAATTTTGGATCATCTTTCATAAGTTCTAATTGAATATGAGTTTCTTTTTCAATTGCATCAGCAGGAATTTCATCTGGTGTGATATATTTTGGAGCATTAGCAGCAATGTGCATAGCAATTTGGTCTGCTAATTCTTTATTGTCTTTATCTAAGACAACTGCAACGGCAATTTTACCACCCATATGAATATATGTACCGATGGATTGTCCTTCTTCGCGTTGAACTAAATCAAAACGACGGAAATCCAATTTTTCACCGATTTTAACGGTTGCATCAGTATATAATTCTTTTGCGATTTCTTTTGCTTGTTCTAAGTTAGCAGGTTTATGTTCACGAACTAATTTGCCTGTTGCTTCAACTAAAGCATGGAAGCCTTCGCCACGTGCGACGAAGTCAGTTTCACAGTTGACTTCAACAATTGATGCAACACCGCATTTTTCGCATAAATGAACATCTGCTAAGCCTTCAGCAGCGATACGATCTGCTTTTTTAGCAGCTTTAGCAATACCTTTTTCTCTTAAATAATCGCCGGCACGATCTAAATCTAAATCGTGTTCTTCTAAGGCTTTTTTGCAGTCCATCATGCCTGCACCAGTACGTTCACGTAAGATTTTGATTAATTCAATTAAGTTTCCGGCCATTTTTATTCTCCTTGTTTTTCTTCTTTTTCAGCTACTTCTGCTTCTTCTTTAGCGGCATGTTCTGCTTCGCGAGCAGCTCTTGCTTTAGCTCTTTCAGCTTGTTCTTTTTCATAGCGTTCTTGACGTGCTTTTCTTTCAGCGCGAATACGAGCTAATTTTTCAGCGTTTTCTTTATCAGCTTGGCGAATAGCATCTTTCATAGTAACTTCTTCGCCTTCATCTTTTGTATAAGCAACTACTGGTAAACCACCTTTTGATTCAACGACAGCATCTGCCATAACTGCTAAGATTAATGCAACTGAACGAATTGCATCATCGTTTGCTGGAATTGGATAATCAATTTCTTCTGGGTTGGCGTTTGTATCAACAATACCAAACACAGGAATATTTAATTTATGAGCTTCTAAAATTGCGATATGTTCTGCGTGTGGATCAACGACGAATAAAGCATTTGGAGCTTTACGCATTTCTTTGATACCTTTTAAGTTTTTATCTAATTTTTCTTTTTCTTTTCTTAAAGCAGCAGCTTCTTTTTTGCTCAATAAGTCTAATTCGCCATCTTCATCGCGTCTTTCTAATTCTTTTAAGTAACGGATTCTGGATTGAATTGTTTTAAAGTTAGTTAATGTACCACCTAACCAACGGTTAGTGATATAGAAAGAACCAGAACGTAATGCTTCAGCTTCAACAGCTTCTTTGCATTGTTTTTTTGTACCGACAAATAATACTTTGCCACCTTTATCAACAATTTCTTTTAAGGCTAAATATGCATTTGTGATGCAATCAGCAGTTTTTTGTAAATCGATGATGTAAACACCGTTTCTAGCACCAAAGATATATTTTTTCATCTTTGGGTTCCAACGTTTTGTTGGGTGTCCAAAATGTGCACCAGCTTCTAATAATTTTTTCATGGTTATGATTGGTGCGTTTGGATCATGAACCACTGCTTCCATAGCAGATGTTTCAACTGTTACTTCTTCAGTTGCAACAACTTCTTTTACTTCGTCACTCATCTATGTGACCTCCTTTATTTGTTTTTCCTCCACTATTTCTAACAAGCATCCCCCATAAAACGTGCCCTTGCACAATGGGACGTGGACCTCGAATCCATAGTGTGTGTAGTCCTTTAGTGATAACTAAAGTCGAGTTATTATATCATTTATTATTATTAATAAAAAGCAATTTTTAAATATTTTTTACTTCTTTTCCTTTTTTGCCCTTGGATGCATTTGATTATAAGCGTTTACCATGGCTTCTTTTGAAACGTGAGTATATATTTGAGTTGTATTGATAGATTCGTGTCCTAAAAGTTCTTGAATCAATCTTAAATCCGCTCCATTATCTAATAAAGATGTAGCAAAAGAATGTCTAAAAATATGAGGATGTAAATCATAATGCAAATCCAATTTTTCTTCGATTTGTTTTAAAATATATTCCACACCTCTCGATGTTAATTTTTTTCCAAGATTATTTAAAATTAAATAATCACAGTAAATAGGATTCTTATTTTGAAGATAAATTCTCGTCATATTTAAGTATTTTTCAATGAATGATTTTACCTCATTTGTAAAAGGAACGAGCCTTTCTTTTCTACCTTTACCAAAAATATTTATGACTCTATTTTTTAAGTCGACATCCATCAATTTAATATTTGTTAATTCTGAAACTCTCACGCCACAATAAAACAAAATTTCTAGCATAACTTGATCTCTTAACATCAAATCATCTTCTCTATTTTTGTTTTTATCTAAAATCTCCTGAATCTGATCTTGATATAAAACTCTAGGTAATGTTTTAGGGGTTTTCATAGCCTCGACAACTATAAAAGGATTGAAAGGCACATAATCTTTTTTCACCATGAAATCATAATATTTTCTTAAAGCCGATATTCTTCTTCTACAACTTTTTTTAGATATTCCATCTGTTATTTCTTTAGTTAAAAAATCCCTAATATCACTATAAGAAACTCGATCAAATAAAATGTTATTTTCAAATAAAAAATGATCGAATTTTTCACAGTCTCTTTTATAAGAATCAATGGTCTTATCCGTGTAATTTAATTCATATTTTAAAAAATCACAAAATTCAAAAAGAGTTCTATTCATACCATATATTTTATCAAAAAAATAAAAAAAGGTTAGTCGCCTAATCCTTTTTTTCTAATTTTTCCATAAATTTACATTTTGGATAATTGCTACAGCCAATAAAATAACCGAATTTACCTTTTCTTTTAACTAGAGGGCTTCCGCATTTTGGACAAACGCGATCCGGAATAGTCTCTAGATTTTTTTCTTTTTTTGGTTCAACTTTAGGTTTATCTACTTTTATATAACGGCAAGTTGGAAATCCAGAACACGCAATAAAGACGCGATTCTTTTTATCTTTTCTTTCTACCAAAGGTTTTCCGCATTCTGGGCATAATTCCCCGGTAAAAACCAAGTCTTTTTTCGGTTCTTTTTTAACATACTTACATTTTGGATAGTTGCTACAGCCAACAAATTTGCCGTTTTTTCCTTCTTTAAAAACCAATGGAGAACCACATTTTGGACACATTTCTCCGGTAGGTTCTGGCTCATCTTTATACATTCTTTCATTAGCGCTTTCTAATTCTTCAATAAAAGGATGATAAAAGTCATTTAAAATCTTTTTAAAAGTTTGTTCTCCAGCCTGAATATTATCTAATTTTGATTCCATTGAAGCTGTATATTCTGTATTTACGATATCAGGAAAATATTTTTCTAATACGTGTGCGGTTTTAATACCTTGATCGCTGATTTGTAAAATTCCTGCTGAATCAACGACATATTTTCTTGCTTGTAATAAAGATATTGTCGATGCATAAGTGGAAGGTCTTCCAATACCTACTTCTTCCATTATTTTAACAATTTTTGCTTCTGAATATCTTGCAGGAGGAGTAGTGAATTTTTGTTCGGCTTCTTTTTTTACGATTTCAAATTTATCGCCGATATTGATGAGTGGCAATTCTTTAGTAGCGCTATCATCGTCTTTATATAAAGCCTCATAACCATTAAAAATGGTTCTAACGCCCTCTAAAGTAAATGTTAAATCTCCACCTTTTAATGTAATCGTAGTCACTTCTTCTTTTTTGTTAGCCATCAAAGAAGCAATGGTTCTATCATAAATCAACTTGTAAAGATTGTATTGATCTTTTGTTAAATATGGTTTTAAAAATTCGGGTGTGCGGTGATTTCCAGTAGGTCTTATAGCTTCGTGAGCATCTTGAGCGCCTTTTTTACCTTTGATGTTTCCAACATATTCTTTTCCATAGACTTCACAAATATAATTGACCGCTCTTTGGGTATATGTTGGAGATAATCTTGTCGAGTCAGTACGCATATAGGTAATCAAACCAACATGTTCATCACCAATGCTTAAGCCTTCATATAAAGTCTGGGCAATAAATTGTGTCTTTTTAGTTTTATATTTAAACTTGTTAAAAGCGGCTTGTTGTAAAGTAGAAGTAGTAAACGGATCTTTTGATGTCTTTGTTTTAACTTCTTTTTTTATGTCCACCACTTCTAAATAATTAGGACTATTCGCAATAAGTTCATTTGCTTGTTGTTGGTTGGCTATATCAGAATCGTCTTTTAAATTCAAAGAGAATGTTTGATTATTGTATTGTCCAACAACATTAAATTTATAATATTCTTTTGGTATGAATGCTAGTATTTCTTTTTCATGATCGGCAATGATTTTTAAAGTGGCCGATTGAACTCTACCCGCACTTTTAGAATGAATTTTTTTATTGAGTAAAGAAGATAATTTAAACCCGATGATTCTATCGATAATTCTTCTTGTTTCTTGCGAAGAAACTAAATTCATATCAATAGTTCTAGGGTTTGATATCGCATTTAAAATAGAATCTCTTGTAATTTCGTGAAATTCAAGTCTTTTTGTAGTATTAACGTCTAATTTTAAAACTTGAGCTAAATGCCAAGCTATTGCCTCACCTTCTCTATCAGGGTCGGTTGCTAATATAACTTCATCTGCTTTTTTTGCAGCGCTCGTCAATGATTTTACCGTGTTTAATTTAGCAGCAGAAATCTTGTATGTTGGTTTAAAATCATTTTCAACATCGACACCCAATCCACCTTTTCCAGATGTTGCTAAATCTCTAATATG
>JAHZFY010000025.1:9777-14425 GCA_019421105.1 bacterium | reverse complement strand
GCAATAAAAAAAGACTGTTAGAAACTTTTTAGTTTCTTAACAGCCCCTTTTATTTACTCTTATATAAGATTCTTCCATCAAGTGGAAATATTTTATTAGAATATTCACCGCTTTTTACGTCTTCTAAAGCTTTGTCCACTATTGCCACTTTAGAATCTAAATTATCAATTAAATTTAATAAGATAGCTTCTTTTGTTTGAGGCAAGACTGGTGAGCCAAATTCATATTCTCCATGATGAGATAATATCATATGTTTTAACAATAATGGCGTCTCAGAATTAATTTTTAATTCTAAGCTAACTTCATCGATAATTGCAGTCATGATAGTTATATGACCTAATAATTTTCCGTTTAAAGAATATTTATATGATGTTCCAGAATCAAATTCGATTGTTTTTCCAACATCGTGAAGTAAAATTCCACTGATGAGCAAATCACGATTAACATCTTTATAATGATTACATAAATAATCACCTATTTCCGCCATAGAAATAGTGTGATATAACAATCCACTGCTAAAATCATGATGAACGCTAATCGCTGCAGGATAAGTTATAAATTTGTCTTTATATCTTGCGATGATTGTTTTAACAATCTTATGGCATTCTTCGTCTTTTATTGATTCAATAAAAGCATCTAATTTTTTCGCTAATTCATTAGGATCAACTGGACACGCTTTAATAAATTTAGTTAGATCAATATCTTTTTCATCGACAAGTGAAATAGATTCAATGTCTAATTGAATAACCGATTTATAGGTCTCAACTACACCGTCAACTAAAATAACATTCCCAACTACACAATTCTCAACGTCTAAATCGCTAATATTCCATTTGACGCCATTTAATTGCCCACTGGCGTCTTTTAAACCTAATCTTAAATATGGTTTTCCATTTGATGCAGTTGATTTAGAAACAGAAGCAATAACTAATTGTTCTTTAATTTTTTCTCCTTCAACAAAATCTTTAATTAAAATTGCCATAATATTTATCCCATACCTTTCTTATTTGTGAATATTTATATCTTTTTGATTGCAAGTATTTAAACAACGCTTGATTTTTCAAATACTCATTATCATACTTTGTTTCATTTTTGTTTATCCAAGCGTCTATGAGCGTTTTTATCTTCTTTTCGATTATTTTATCGTCATTGACAACTTTAACACTCTCAAGAGCCTTTAATGCAATTTTACTATGATATCCTTTGGCTAGTAAATTAGCATACATTTTTTCTTTTTTTAAAGCATTAGAAACATCTTTATATCTACTATTTAAACTATCGATTATTTTACATGCCTTTTTGTATTCTTTTGACTCATTAAAAACTAATTTATTAACAGCGTTACTCGATATACCTTTTTGAATTAATAGATGTTTAATTTTTATTTCGCCATAAAGTTTTAAATGTCCATATTCGATAAGGTCTAACATATAAGCTTTATCATCAATCAAATCATTTTCTTTAAGAATTGATATAATTTTATCAATTTGAATTTTATTTGCGCCTTTTAAAGATAACTTTTCTCTCATTTTAATTTCAGAGATATGAGTTTTGCTTAAAACTTTAAATGCGTATTTTAAGTGTTTATTAACTGATTCATATTCTTCGATTTCTTTTAAATCTTTACTTGATAACTCTTTATTTTTAAACAAATAAAATGAAGTAAATGTTTCAATTGAAACATCCATTTTATCTCCATCATAAAATCGGATGATAACTTTATCTTTGCAGTGCCTTAAGGATTTTATAGTTTTACCAATATGATTTAACGGCACGATGATATACCTCCATTATATTGTTATAAAAAGTTTCAATTGAATATTGTTCAATTATTTTATAAGCATTATTTTGTATCGCTAGTTTTTCTTTTTCATTCATCATATATATTTTATATGATTTTTCAACAAAACTATTTAAATCATTAAAGAAAAATCCAGTTTCATTATCTTCGATAGTGCCAGTTAGATTATCATCAAATCGAGCTAAAACAATTGTTCCTGACGCCATTGCTTCCATAAAAGTTAGGCCTTGAGTTTCTGTAATAGAAGCTGAAGTATATATATTTGCTAAATGATAATAATATGGAACTTTTGGTGCTAAAACTGGACCAACGAAGATAACTTTATCATCTAAATCTAAACGTTTAACCTGTTGTTTTAAATTGTCTTGAAAAGGACCTCCACCAACAATTATAAGTTTTGCTTTAACATCGCTATATTTTTTGCAAAATTGATAAAAGCCATCAATGGAAACGTCCATTGATTTTTCTTTTGCTAGACGACCTAAAATTAAAAATACGAAAGTATCATTTTCTATTCCTAATTTCTTTTTTATTTCTACTATTTCTTTTTTGTTTAAGTTTTCTTTTTTAAATAAAGAAAAATCAATTCCTGTTGGAACAACATTAATATAATCATCAGATCCGTAGTGCCTTAACATCTCTTTAGTTTTTATGCTTGGGGTAATGAATTGGGCTGAATTTTTTGCTAAAGAAACAGAATAGGCTCTTATTGTTTTTTTTGCAATTCGATCAAAATACCCATGAGTGACTAAATATGTATAATCTTCATATTGAGTATGATATGTATGAACAACAGGAACGCCCATTCTTTTAGCAACAATTCTTCCAAAAAAAGCAACTGGGGCATCAGTTTGAACATGTATAACTTCAGGTTTAAAATCTTTAATTATTTGATATGCTTTTGTATTGAATATCCATGTGCCACGATAACCATATAATTTTTTTAAAACAAAACCTGGAATCATTATTGTATCATCGACATATTCAAATTTCCCCTCATCCATATTTGGTATAACTAACAAGACTTGATTTCCGTGTGCCTTCAATGTATTAACCAAATTATAAGTAGAGGTAGCTACGCCATTAATTTGAGGAGGATAAGTGTCAGAAAATATGGCGATTCTCATATTAATCATCCTCGCTTATCACATCAATGCTATCCCATTTAGAAGTATCTAAAGCCTTATTTTTAGATTGATTAGGTGCGATTTTATCCATCATTTCCTTTTGTTTTTTTGCTTCATCTTTTTTTCTTTTTAATTCTTCTTTTTCTTGTTTGTTTCGAATTTTTAAAGACGAAAGAATTGCAGCACGAGTCAAGCGTGTGGTTTCATACATTGTATCTGCAGATTCTTTACGTTCAATATATGTTTCTCTTTGCAAAGCAACAAATGTTTTTCTTGACACACCGCCACGTTCCAAAGCTTCTTGAGTTGGAGAAGCTCTATAAAATGCTGAGACCAAACCACCAATTAAAAGTGGCAAAGTAAATGTATCCAATCGCCATAGTAATTGCACTGCAGATGTAATGCTAACTCCGCTAGCGTTCAGTCCAAAATAATTGTCAAAAAGTTGATTGAAGAAATACTCCGAAACACCAGCACTACCAGGAATTGGAACTAAACCTGTAACCATTTGATGGAAATTTGAATAAAATACAGCATCCCAAAAAGTAGATAAATTAATATCATACATCGCCCCTAACGCTTTGCCAGCAAAACAAGGAACACTAAATGATAATGTCATAACAATAAAATAAAAAAAGAAAATCAAAATAGAAAATGGAATATTAGATAATAGACGTTTTAGCTCTATTTTAAAGTTTTCAACTTGTATTCTTAAATTTTCCCTAGTTTCATCAGGATTTTTCACTAATTTTATTTTATTTAAAAAATTGATAAATGGCCCCAAAATAAAATGATGAAATTTTTTTGAATATGACATTGATAATAGTAAAGCAATAAAACCTATATTAATTACAAACCCAATTATAATCAAAGGCAAAATAGGTATAACCAATGGGTAACCATTAATTGTAATCGAATCAATTTGTAGAGCGGGAATTTTTTCAACAATAATGTTGTTTTTTATACAAAGCGCTAAAATGCCGTAAAAGATAAGCGCGACTTGATAAAGAATAGATGACATAACCATAATAGAAGCACCAGCTGAAATAGGAAGGCCTTGTTTTTTGTAAGTATATGCTTGCATGAATTGCCCACCACTTGCACCAGGAGTAACGCCATTATAAAAAGTCCCAATTTGATCTAACGCAATAGCTTGATGAATGTGATATTTTTTTGTGTATAGTCTTGCAAAACAAAGATATATCATCGCTCTAAAAAACATTGCGCCAACAACGCACCCTACACACGCTAATAACCACGGCCACTCTACACCTTGAAAAGTCTTAATGATATTATCACTATCAGTTGCAAAAGTAATACCAACAGCAACACCTGTAAACAATAAAACAGCAACAATATTTAAAATATATTTAATTTTACCGTTTTTCTTTTTATCAGGACTATTTTTTTCAATATCTTTAATAGGCTTTTTTAATTCTGAAGGATCGATAATTCTATTTTCTTCCATACCACGTTTATTATACTTCATTATAATAAACAAAAAAACTATATAATAAAACAAAAACCTCCGAAGAGGTTCTTGCATAATTAATTATTTTTCTCATTTATCATTTTTTGATGCATTTCTTTCATGCCTTCAAATTCATCGCACAACACTTTCCATTCGCAATGTTTGCAATCCATTTTAATGTCAGCAATGACATGATTCATAGCTCTAAATAAGTTAGTTGCTTTCATGCCAATTTTATCTAATTGAATA
>JAHZFY010000025.1:0-9767 GCA_019421105.1 bacterium | reverse complement strand
CATCACGAGTGATAAATATGATTTTAACTGCTTTAACATGAGGGTTTTGCCTAAATTGGTCAATATACATCTTGCCTACATGCATAAACGAGAGTTTATTTTTGATAGCTTGTTTTGATACTCTAACTTGTTCTCTATTACTTAAAACAGATGTTCTTACCATGTATCCTTTTGGAAAGACATCATATTTTTTTAGATTTATTTTTTCTAAAATATCATAAGCACCTTGTTCACCTTTTTCTTCAATATAATCAGTTCTTACAATGGCAATCTTTGCAAATGAGCAATCTTTTTTGATGTCTTTGATATCATTTCCATATAAGATTACTTCATCAGTTGGCACTAAGTTTTCGTCTTCAGTATATAAATTATATACAGCGCAATTTAAAGATGAACCGCCCAATTCATATAAGGCTTCTTTGCCTAAAATGATTTCGCTTCTTGATCCAATATGTTTTTCAGTATCTTCAAAATTTGTAAAACTAATTTTATCTTTAGGAAGAAGGTTATAAGTTTTTAAAATTAAATCATCAAAAATCTTCATTATAATTTAGTTTTAATATGCTTTTTATCATGATATTTGATCAAAGCATTATAGACCTTTTCAATTAATTTTAAATCTAAATTTGTAATATAAATGATAAACAACAAGACAAATAAAGCAAGAATGCAACCAACTACAATTAATAAAATCCAATACCAAGCCATAGTCACACCTCTTAGTTAAGTCCTTTTTGACGTGCATATTCAGCAGCACCTAAAGCGCCCATTAATTGTGGGTCAATGTCTAAATCGATAACTTTAATACGCAAGACATTTTCAATAGCTTTTTTCAAGCCGATATTTTTAGCACATCCACCAGTTAATGTAATCGAATCTGTAGCACCAGCTTTTTTAGCCATAACAAAGCATCGTTTAGCGACAGCTTGTTGAATGCCTGCGGCAATTTCATCTCTTGGTTTGCCTTCGCCAACTAAAGTAATAACTTCAGATTCAGCAAAGACAGTACACTGTGCAGTAATTGGAATTACGTTTTTAGCAGTTAAAGATAATTTGGAGAATTCATCTAATGTGCATTCAAAGGCATTAGCCATCGCTTCAAAAAATCTTCCTGTACCAGCAGCGCATTTGTCGTTCATAGCAAATGTTTTAACGGTGCCATCTGTATCAATTTGGATACCTTTAACGTCTTGTCCACCAATATCAATAATTGCTTTTACATTAGGATTAGTAACGTGAACCCCCATAGCGTGACAAGAAATTTCAGATATGTTTTCTGCAGCTTGAGGAACTTTATTTCTACCATATCCAGTACCAACTAAATAAGTTAGGTCTGCGATTGAATTTAAACCATCAACTTGTGCGATAGTTTTTTCTAAAGCATCTTTTGCAGAAACTTCTGCAACTATTTTGCTTCTAATTGTTGAATTAGCAACCATCTTTCCGTTTTCATCGATGATTACACATTTTGTGTAGGTTGAACCTACATCACAACCACCAAAGTATTTCATAATTTTCTCCTTATATTACCAAGTTAATGGGTCTTCATAATCAACAAAAGTAGGATCTAATGGCTCTTCTCTATAGACATTAGTCATATACTTATTAAACGCATCTCTCATTGCGACACGAGAAACAGTACGTAGATCCATTATATCATGAGGTACCCAAACAAGATTGATACCTCTTTCTCTTGCTTGTTCTTCATATAAACCATGCAAACAACCAACATTTTTACAAGAAACGTGGTCGTACATAATAACTAAATCAGCATTGAATTTTTTGACCATCTTCCAACATTCATCAAGTGAATTTACATATCCACCATTTGTGTGAGAACGCATCATCATTCTTTCATAAGACTTAGCTAAGTCAATCATGGCTTGTTCTTCATCACCAATATGATACATGTGATAAGAAAGCATACATTCCATATCGACTAAAGTTTTTACGCCCCAAACTTTATCAGCCCAATATGTGAAATTAGTGTAATAATGTGCTGGACATGCCCAAACAATCGCACGGTGTTTATAATCTTTAACACCTTTTTTCTTATCTTTTTCATAGCCTTTTTTGGCCATCTTTGTTGTTCTAAGTTGAGTCTTATATAAATATGGATCCATGCATCCAGCACCTTGGAATTCATATTCTCTAGTTAATGATAAAGCAGCACCACACACTTGAGGATAATCAGTGCAGTTAATATCCCACTTGTCAATGATAGCTTGTGTAGCTTCATTGTATTTTTTAGCTTGTTTCCAGAATGCGTTCCAATCCCATTTTACATTGTAGTTTTTCTCGATGAATTTAATACATTCTTTTAAATTATTCACTGCGAATTCTTGAACTTGAGGTTCGTTGAATCTTTGTGGAGGAGTAATTTGGAAAATCGGATAATTTTTTAAATATCTTCCCATGAATGTAGTTTGACCAATCGAACCATCACATGGCATAGTTGATGTAATATATGTTTTTCCTAAAATAGGATAATCGTCAGCGACCGCACAACCACATTCTGCTGCTGGAAGTGGGCAAACATCAGGAGCCATACCAAATTCTTCAATCTTATCGATATAATAGGTATTTGCTTGTTGATCGATTTCACCTGGCATACCAATGGTCATCATAGCGATATCCATCCAATCAAGAGTTGGGAATCCCCACATGATACCTTTTGGAGCCATTTCATCAAACATGACTGTATTTGCTCTTAATTTAGCAGCACGTTTTGATTTAGGTCTTAAATGTTCATCTCTTAAAATCAATTTTTTAACATTGATTGTAGCATTATGAACTAAAGCAAACATTTCTTCGTGGACATAACGCAATTCTTTTCCTCTTAGACCAATCGTATGTCTATCGATCATATTTGCAGCAGTTGCATATGATGCCATCCAACGATATCTAAGCAATGCCTTGGTCAATAATATTAAATGCGGACCTAATTGCCATAATAAAAATCCATAGCATTTTAACCAGCGACCAAAATCATAGAAAGTATCTTTAAATCCTTTCCATTCTCGATGTGTCATAGCGCGATGATTAGCATTATATAATTTTCCTAACCCACCGCGTTTTGTCTTTGGATTATATAACATTTATTTAGCCTCCTTGCTTTCTTTTAAAGCTCTTTTGGCTTTGATTTGTTTAATTTCAACATTTTCTACGAATGCTTGAATACGAGTTCTTAATTGACCAGATGTTCTAGAACGATATGGTCTATCAATAGATAGTGTAGGTATCTTATATTCCTCTTGCATGACATAAGATGCTAATGTTCTTTCATAGCTCCAATATGTGCAGAATTTCATTTGTTCATAAATGACACCATCAGCATGATATTCTTTAACTAATTTATCTACTAAATCATATCTACCTTTAACGCGATGTGGAGCGCAGTGTCTTGGACATTGAGTGTCTTTTAAATATTTACGACAAATTTGAGTTAAAATGTCTTCTTTATCATTCAAAATGATTTCTTCTCTGCCAGGAATTGAACCATAGCAGAAACGATCAGCGACAACTAATGCACCATTATCTTCAATCAATTGAATTAATTCAGGATCATCGATTTCTGAACCAACAACGACAACTTTAATTCTATGCTTTGGTTTTGGATCTGGTTCACGTGTTTTTAATTCTTCTAATGTTTCTTTTAATTTATCGATGATTAAATATTTAGGACAAACATATGTTACTAAGGTTAAAATATGAAATTCATAACCAGTAATTGTTGGGTTATCCAATTTACGATAATTACCAATTTCTGTAATCAATCTACATACTTCGTTATGTTCTTCCACAGCTTTTTTTAATGCAGCATCAGAAGTGTCAACACCATATTTATCTCTTAATTGATCCAATACTTTACGACGAAGTTGTTCGACAGTGTGTTTGACGCTTGCTTCATCATCTGAATAAGCAACGTGAGTATTAACCCAAAAGAAATTTTGCTTATTAGGGTCTTGAATTCGAAGGATTTCCATGTTTTCCATGCAACGATTCATAGCTTCGCATAAATCTACACCCATCATTGCATCTAAAAATTTGTAGTTTCCTTCTAAAGCCCTTTCTAGCAAAGCGCGACTGTATTCGCAGCTTCCATTACACATATAGTATGTGGCTACATCCATGCTACCCGTATTAGGGGCTCTTAGTCTTACTGAAAAACAATTGCCGACGTTTAATAATACTTCAGGCATGTGGAAGCATGTATAGCCTAATGCTAATTTTCCTTCCGATTGCGCCTTTCTTACTAGTTCATTATTAGCGTCTTGAAGCAAGCTTTCAAAGTAATACAAGTGTTTTAAATCTTTCACTTTTCTTTCTCCTTGCTATAAGATTTTTAATATTTTAAGTGCTTGTTCAACACCTATAACCAAATTGGAATTATCTGGCAAATCCATGATGCTTTCGCCCTTTAAATCCGCCATCTGCAAATTTTTATCATCTGCAATATAAGTTAAAATTGGAATACCGCCTGTATTGATGAATTGTTTTTGATCTTCATCGTTCATTCTATTGATGATGCAACCGATTTCTTTATACATCACTAATTCATCTGCCACTTTTTTAATGGTTTGAATGACAGTTGTTCCTTTTTTGCTAGGATCGCTTACCAATATCATATGAGTAACTTTTTCCATAACTCTTCTATTGACTTGTTCAATACCAGCTTCACCATCGATTACAACAAAATCAAATTCCTTGCTCATCATAGAGATAACTACCTTGAGATATGAATTGACCCCACAATAGCATCCTGCAGTTTCAGGACGACCAACAGCAATAAAAGAAAAACCATCCATTTCTTCCATCGCTTCAAAAATTCTAAACTTAGCTTCGCCAAGCAATGCCTTTGCTTCAGTTTTATCTTTGTCCCCATGACCTGCTTCAATGATAGCTTTTCTAATATCATCAATCGTCATTTTGACATTGACGCCTAAAGCAGTAGAAAGGCCGACTGCTGGGTCGGCATCAATAGCTAAAATACGCTTATCAGGATATTTTTTAACAAGCGCTCTAACAATAGCTGCAGAAATCGATGTTTTTCCAACACCGCCTTTTCCTGCAACAGTAATTACAACATTATCCATATAATTTCACTTCCGTTATAAATATATTAACATAATAAAGTAGTACTATACATTATTTTTCATATTTACTTAAACAAATCATTTCCTTTTGATGATTGCAAAAGATGAGGCAGGAATTATCTTGTTTGATAATACATCTTCAGAATTAACACCATAAATGTATTCAAATTCTCCTCTTAAATCAAAATCAAATGTCTTATGGCTTGGATTGCACAATAAATAAAATTCTCCTCTTTTATAGATGAATAGTTTATCTTTATCGCTAACCCGAACAATCTCAATTTGATTTTTATTACCTAAATCTTCATATTCTTTTCTTAATGAAATCAATTTCTTCACATGATTTAGCAATGAAGCAGGATTGTTCAATTGCTTTTCAACTGTTGGTGCATTTTTATCACTATCAATAGGTAAATATAATTGATCTTTATCAGCTTTTGAAAAGCCTAAATTAGTCTCGTTATTCCATTGCATAGGGGTTCTAGAACCGGTTCTATGATAACCACCTTCTTTTGTAGGAACTTTTAAATATTTCATGCCTATTTCATCGCCGTAATAAATAAAAGGTACACCAGGCATCGTCAACAAGAAAGAATATATGATCCTAATTTCTTGTTCATTAAAAAAATGCGCGGTTCTAATCATGTCGTGATTATCAGTTAAAAACGAAATATAACCATCATTTTTTGTCTTATCAAACCACGCCATATATTCATTTAAAAAAGGTATGATACTTTGATTTGAAGTAGTTTTAAAATAGGAATCATCTTTTGTAAATTCGTATGTGTTCATATCGATGTTGTTATCTCTTAATAAGTGATGATAACCATTTCCACCATCCCATCCATGATCTAGATAAAAGTCCATATCAAAACCACATTTTAATGCACGATCTGGATGACCCCATTCAGAAACAAACGCAGCTTCAGGGAATTCATTTTTAACATGACTAAAAATATACTTCCAAACTTCCATTGTCGCTTTTTCTTGATCATCATTTTTAACAAGGCATGCAGCCATATCAACTCTAAAACCATCGACACCTAAGTTAAGATAAAATTTAATCACGTCGATAATTGCGTGTTGAGTAGCCCTTGCTTCGTTTGAATCAATACTAAATTGATAATTATCATCAATTTTTGCAAAGCCATAATTTAAAGCAGGTTGGCAGTTAAAATATGAAATTACATAAGTGCCATTTCTTGGAGCTTCCCCACCTACTGCAGTTAAACCATTTCTTGGTTTTTCGAATGCAGATTTAGTCCAAATGTATCGATGAGAATATTCATTTGTTTCTTGCAAACATGATTTTTTAAACCATTCGTGATCTTCCGAAGTATGACATGGTACTAAATCTAATAATAGATGCATATCTTTTTTATGCATTTCTTTTATAAGATTTTTTAAATCATCCATCGTTCCATATCTTGGTGCGATTTTTAAATAATCTCTAACATCGTATCCTGCGTCTTTAAATGGTGAATCAAAAATAGGGTTGAGCCATATTGCATTGCATCCTAATGACTTGATGTAATCTAATTTTTGGCATATTCCATTCAAATCACCAATACCATCATTATTACTATCGTAATAAGATTGAGGATATATTTCATAAAATGTCGCAGTTTTTAACCATTTAGGATTTTTCATAACAAAGCCTCCAAACAATCTAAATTCCTTAGACATTATATCATATGTATAGATTTATAAGTATTGAATGCTAACAAAAAAGAGTAATTACTCAACTCTTTTAATCATAGTGTATTGTTAATTACTCTTTTACAAATATTAATTTTAAATGAAATGGATAGTAGCGTTAGTTAAACACTCATTATTATGACCTATGTCTATTAAATTCCATTCGGATTCAGTGCCATTAAAATATACATCTTTTAAATTATTGCACTTTTCAAAAGCATTGGCTCCGATTTTCTTGACGCTATTTGATAATGTGATGGAAGTTAAATTGATACACTTATCAAAAACATAGGTATCTATAAATGTAACACTATTTGGGATAGTGATGTTTTTTAAATTAGTGCAACCTTCAAAAGCTCGCCAACCAATTGTTTCAACACCATTGCCAATCGTTACATTTTCTAAATTAATACAATTTAAGAAAGTTTTGTCTTCAATTTTATAAATGCTATTAGGAAGTTTAATTGTTTTTAAACTATTGCAACCTTCAAAAGCTTTTCTTCCAATATTGGTAAGACTTTCTGGGAGTGAAACTTTATATAAACTGGTGCAATTTGCAAAAATAGATTCACCTAGTTCCAAAACACTATCAGGAATGGTAATAGTGGTTAGACCAGTGCAGTTATAAAATACATTGCTTCCTAAATAAGTGATGTTATTAGGAATGGTAATAGATGTCAAAATCGTACAATCAGAAAACATATAAGGATTAATTGATGTAATACCTTTTCCAATCTTAACATTTTTTAAATTTGTGCAACCCGCAAACGCACCGCTTTCAATCGTGGTCACATTATCAGGAATAGTGATAAAAGTTAATCCTGTGCAGTTATTAAACGCTCTTGATCCAATGGAAGTAACACTGCTGCTTATCAAAACATTTGTTAATCCAGTGCAGCCTTTAAATGCGTAATCACCAATGTGAGTAACGTTATTGGTATCAAAAAATGATAGTTTTGTGCAACCATTGAAAGCATAATTGCCGATATAAGTAACGCCATTGCCAATCATAAAGTTTTCTAAACTAGTACACCCATTGAATGTCCATTCTTCAATTCTTGTAACACTATCAGGGATTAAAATATCAGTTAAACCAGTGCAGTTACCAAAAGCAGAACTATCGATTTTTGTAACGCTATCAGGAATGACAATATATGTTATTTTTTTGCACTCAAAAAAGGCGCGATACCCAATCTCTGTAATTGGAATGTTTAATATTTGATCTCTTATCGTAGGTTGAACATTAATGTCTTCTGTATACCCTACAACAGAAATGTATTTTCCATGGTTTTTATATTTAATACCGTCGACAACATAATTTCCATCTTTATCAACATATGGGAAAACAGTTAAAGTCGCGGTCATATCTGGTATTCTTTCATAATGTTCATAATCACCTTTAAAAGACGCTGTAACTTTTAAAATACCAATATCATCTAATTTATTTGGTGTATAAGTAACACTAACTCCTTCTGGTAAGGTGCCAGTTATTTCTAAAGAATGTTCTTTTTTATCATAAGTAACAGTTTTATCTTCAAACTTTACATTTGACATATCATAAACACCTTTAACAATCGTTAAAGTCGCGGTTTTACTTTTGATTACATTATAGTTTTCATAATCGCCCGTAAAAACCGCGGTTACTTTGATTGAACCAATTTCCGTTAATTTATTATTTGTGTAAGTAACACTGACGCCTTTTGGTAAAGCACCCATGATTTCTAATGTATGTTCTTTTCCATCATAGGGGACAGTTTTATCTTCAAAGACAACATGAGATAAATCATAGTCACCTTTTATAATAGTTAAAGTTGCTGTCATATCAGGAATAGGATTATAGTTTAATCCATCACCTATAAATTTCGCGATTACTTTATATTCACCTACATTAGTTTTGCCATTATTTTCATAAATGACACTGACGCCTTTTGGTAATCTACCTTTAATTGATAAATTATATTCACTTCCATTATAGGTAAATGTTTTGCTTTCAAAACTTATCCCACTCATATCATAAGTTGCTTTACTAATTGTTAAAGTCGCACTCATGGTAGGTATATCATTATAGTTATTAAAATCACCTATAAACTTCGCAATTACTTCTACGCTTCCAACATTTGTTAAACCGTTATTTTCATAAATGACTTCAACACCTTTAGGTAAGGTTCCAGTGATCGCTAATGAGTGTTTATTTCCATCATAAGTAAATGTCTTATCTTCGAATTTAACATTAGACATATCATAATCTGCTTTTGTAATAGTTAAAGTCGCACTCATATCAGGTATTTCATTATAATGTTCATAATCACCTTTAAAAGATGCTGTAACTTTTAAAATACCTACATCAACTAAAGTATTTTTAGAATAAGTAACTGTGACACCTTCTGGTAATGTACCTGTTATTTCTAAAGTATGTTCTTTTCCATCATATGTGATAAATTTATCTTCAAACTTTACATTCGACATATCATAATCTAATTTTCCAACACTTGTAGATGTAGATGATGAAGATGACGAATCTTCACTACTACTAGTGGAAGTATCAGTTGAAGAATCAATAAAAGAACTACTTGTAGTATTGTTATTATTACATGACGCTAATCCGATAGGGAAAGCTATCATAGTTAATAAACAAATAAAAATTTTACCTAATTTTTTCATTGCTATTTTTCCTTTTTTCTTTAAAAATTATACAAATACAATTAGTCTTTGTAAACGCATTCATATTATTTACATTTTAACTAATTATCTTTCTTGATTAAAATTTTTTAACAACTATATCTTTTGAAACAATCACGTTAACCTCCAGACATTATTGATTTAATCAATTGTATCTAAAATATTATATCATTTTGTGTCGTATATTATGGTACCCTTTTGGGTACATAAACATTTTAAAATAATAACAATTTTCTTATAAATAGTACCAACG
Source organism: bacterium (assembly GCA_019421105.1). Classification (GTDB taxonomy): domain Bacteria; phylum Bacillota_I; class Bacilli_A; order RFN20; family CAG-826; genus CAJOOD01. The sequence goes on along the minus strand of JAHZFY010000025.1, from coordinate 41 downwards.
CATAAAATACGTTGTACTGACTAAACCCTATAAGGGCTATT
>JAHZFY010000024.1:4805-14796 GCA_019421105.1 bacterium | reverse complement strand
ATAAGGTGTGCTTAATTCTTCATTCCAGACACTATATTCAACAACTAAACTAAATGGATAAGTTTTATTATTGTTAGGATTTGAAGGTTCGTATTTTTTAAATCGACCTTCAATCGTGATATTGACGTTTTCTTTAGGCGATAAAACAACTTCTGTAATTCTATCGTTTGCGGCAATATTAACATATTCATCAATAGTTAAATTAACGGTTTTAGATGTGCCAAAAAACACAAACCAAATCAAGGTTGATAAAATACCAATTACGACAATAAATGATAATAAAAAGCCCCATGAACTTTTTCTTTTTTGTGGATTGTCCGCCATAATAATCCTCCTTTGTTTATCACAATATTATAAAATATTGTAATAGTTTAATTATATTAAAACAAATACAATATGCAATTAAAATGCGATGCTCTATATAATATTAACTATGTTAATAAACCTATATTTTTACATAGAATTTTAAATCTTCTTTAATTTTAAATTCCTTTCTATACCTTGGAACATAAACAATAACGCCTTTGTTATTTAAAATGACTGGCCAACGTTTTCTTAAAGAAGAAGGCATTTTCCAATCAATAAATAAACGTCTTAATTCAGATTTGTAATTATTAATAGTAATTGTGTCATTATCTTTTGGGCTGCGTATTAATAAAGGATAGTCTTCATTTTTAACATTGTATTTTGAAGTATCACCCCTAAAATCTAAATAAAAATAGGAAGTTTCCATGATTTTGGGTCTGTCTAATTCAAAAACAAACATTTCATCTCTATGTTTATCAATAAAGTCACACCATTCATACTCTTTAACAAATATTAATCCTTTATGGATTTTAAAAGACACATTTGGTTTATTTGATAAAAGAATTTTTTTAATTTCTTTAGTTAAGTTCATTGATATAATTGCCACTTCTTCAACTTTTTTTGCTTTAAACATTAAAGCTCTTTGAAGTTCTTCGTCGCTGAGACTTAATAAATCTTTTATGTTATTTAAATCTTTGGAAAAAATGTTTTTATACAATTCTTCAATTTCCTCATTTAGATTATTGATTTCTTCAATGGTCTGTTTTCTTTCTAATTTAGACATTTTAGAAACTATATTAGCGCGGACTACATTTCTTGAAAAATCTTGTTCAAAATTAGTTTTATCAATCGCGTATGGAACTCTATACTCTTTACAATATTCTAATAAATCATTTTTTGAATATCTTAATAATGGTCTAAAGACATCCATACCGAAAATCTTAGTATGTTCAGCAATACCGTATTTTTCAACAAAACCGCCACGCTTTCTTTGTAGGTAATAAGTCTCAATAAAATCATCTTCTTGATGTCCAACAAGCAAACCATCTAATTGATATCGATCGTATATTTCTTTAAAAAAATGATATCTTATTTCTCTAGCCTTGGCTTCAAAATTTCCTTTAAAAGTTTGAGATTTGCAGTAATGTATTTCAATTTCGACGTCATTTAAAGCACAATAATCATTTAAATCCATCGTTTCTTGTTGAGCTTCTGGCCTAACTCCATAGTTAACATGAGCAACCATAAATTTATAGCCTTGTTTTTTTAACATGTCAAAAAGAGCCATAGAATCCGGACCAAAAGAACAAGCAAGTAAATATTTTTTTGTTTTATCTAATTTTAACATAATGGGACGCTTTCTTGACTCCTATACATTAAAGTATACCCAACTAGTATTTTTTGTTCATCTTTTTTTACATCTGCTTTAATAACAATTCTATTAAAACCTAAATATAGAGTAATCTCTTCTCCATCTTTTACCATAGTGGATGGTTTTGCAATTTTGCCATTAACCATCACTAAACCATCATCAAGAGCCTTTTTTGCTAGACTTCTATTTTTATAAATTTTGCAAACGCTTAAAAATCTATCAATACGGACCATTACTTCTTAACTCCATCTTGAATTTGTTTTAAAACCAATAAAATATCTTCATAATCCTTTAGCCAATTCTTTCTTTTTTCCATTCTGATTTTAAATATTCTATTCATATAAGAAATTTTGCAAAAACCTACATATGGAAACATTGCTTCAAATAGGATATTTCCAATACCTTTAATATTTAAATAATTATCACCCAAAATGATTTCGATATATGTAGAATAAACATTTACATTTTCAACTTGAGAGTCTTTGATCAATATATCGACTTCTTGCTTTAAAAATAAATGTTCAACTGACTCAGGTAATTTGCCATAGATGTCTCTTGTATTGAGTTTCAAAGTCGCTAAAGTTTCAAAATCATGACAGTTTTGAATGCTTTGATATAGTTCAATTTTATCAGATAAACTTGCGTATTCATTTGGAATATAGGCATCAATATCTAATTCAGATATTATTTTTTCTTTTTCCGAAACAACATTTTCTTTAGATAAATCTACTTCTTCATTAAATTTATCCTTCACTGCTTCATTTAATAATTTGATGTACATGTCTAAACCAATAGAATCAATAAAGCCAGCTTGATCAGGACCTAGAATATCTCCTGCTCCTCTAATCATCAAATCTCTTTGTGCGATCTTATATCCGCTTCCTAAAGCAGTAAATTCTTTAATAGCTTTTAAACGCTTTTGAGCGGTTTCGTTTAATACTTTATTTTCATTATATAAAAGATATGCATAAGCGATTCTATCGCTTCTTCCAACTCTACCTTTTATTTGATATAACTGTGATAATCCATATGTATCCGCGTTTTCTACGATAATCATATTAGCATTTGGTACATCAATACCATTTTCAATAATTGAAGTACACACTAGCACATTAATATCATTAGCGTAAAATTTTATCATTACATCTTCAATATCATCTTTATCCATTTGTCCATGTGCAACACCTACTACTGCATTAGGAACCATCTTTTGTATTTTGGAGGCAACATTATATAATGTAGCAACCCTATTATGCATGTAAAAAATTTGACCACCTCTAGATAATTCTCGTTCAATCAATTCTTTTACGATGCCATCTTTTTGAGCGATAACATACGTTTGAACAGGCATTCTATTGGAAGGTGCAGTATTAATCAACGATAGACTTCTCATTCCAACTAAAGAAATTTGTAAAGTTCTTGGAATTGGGGTCGCACTTAAAGTTAAAACATCAACATTAGATTTTAACTCTTTAATCTTTTCTTTTTGTTCTACCCCAAATCTTTGTTCCTCGTCCACGATTAATAAACCTAGATTATCAAATACGATATCTTTAGATAGGATACGATGTGTTCCAATAACTAAATGTATTTTTCCATCTAAAATCTTTTCAATATATTCATTTTGTTTTTTTGTTGATACAAATCTAGAAAATAAAGCAATATTAACTCCAAAATTAGCAAATCTTTCCACCGCTCTTTCATAATGTTGTCTTGCAAGTATAGTTGTCGGACATAAAATAGCAACTTGTTTGCCAGAATTTATTGCTTTAAAAGCCGCTCTAAAGGCAACTTCTGTTTTGCCAAAACCAACATCTCCACACAACAAACGATCCATTGGATGGTCTTGTTCCATATCTTTTTTAATGTCGTTTAAAGATTGAATTTGATCTTTTGTTAATTCAAATGGACATTCTTTTTCAAAGGCTTCTTGAAATTCATCATCTAAATTAAATCCATAACCTTTTATTTGACTTCTTGATTTATATAATAGGTATAAACGATTTGCTAAATCGTTGACTCTTTCTTTTATTTTTTGTTTTGTTTTTTCCCAATCAGAAGAATGTAGCTTAGTTAATTTTGGAGCCACTCCTTCTTTGCCCATATATTTTCTTACAAGTTGGAATTGTGATAATGGAACGTATAAAAGTTCGTCTTTTGCATATGCAATTTTTAAAAAGTCTTTATGCATCCCATCAACTTCTAAGGTTACAAGCTCTTCAAATCTTCCAATACCTTGATATTCATGAACAACATAGTCACCAGGATTTAAATCTTCATATGATTTTAATATTGTTCCTTCTTTATATTTTGAAGAATAACGGTATGAATTTGATTTTAAATTGAATAATTCTTTTTGTGTAAGAATGACTATTTTCTCATTTTTAAATTCACAACCAGAACTTAAAAATCCGATATCTAAAGATATATTGTTTTTTTCAGGCAATTCAAATCCTTTAAAACGATCATATGGAATGTTTTCTTTTTCTAATAATTCTTCAATAGAATTAATATGTTCATTTGTATTTAATAAAATAATAATTTTATAATCTAAATTTAAATAAGAATGTATGATATTAATAATATCATCAACCTTAGAAGCAGAAAGACTAATTGGATATAACGCAAATTCTAAATCACCTATATCTTTTTTAAATGAAATGAAATTTATGACACCATTAAAATTCACTAAATCATTAATATCACGATATAAAGACAAACCACTTAAACATTGATGGTCTTCATATAATTCAAATAAATAATCGCTTGACTCAAAAAGGAGCAATGAATTCTCGTTGATGATACTATCTTTTGAAATAGCGACGACTTTATAACCTTTTGCATAATCAAAAATACTAGAATATTTTTCGTTTAAAAATGAATAGTATTTGTATAATTTAGAAGAAAAATTTCTTTCTAATAAATCGTTAATTAGCTCATCAACATTGCTTTTTAAAATGTCTTGATCAGTGGAATTCAAAGTCTCTAATTCTTTATTTAAATAACTATTAATTTTATTTACAGCATCTTCAACTTGAACGTCATCTAATAAAATATCAGATGCAGGTAATATATCAACTTCATTAATCTTTTCAATAGAAGTTTGACTAGCAATATCAAAATATCTAATAGATTCTACTGTATCGTCAAATAATTCGATACGAACAGGATTTTTTAAATTGATTGAGAATATATCAACGATGTCTCCTCTAACCGCAAACTGCAAAGACTGATCAATTTTATTAACAAGTTTATACCCTGATTGAACAAGCTTTCTTTTTAACCCATTCAAATCGATTTTTTGATCGATTTTTAACTTGAAGCTAGATTGTTTGAAAAACTCAACATCAGGTAAAAATCGCGTTGCAGCGGATACGTTTGCAATGACAATATCAACACTATTTTTTAATATAGAATCCAAAACAAATACTCTTTGAGCACTCAATTCATTATTCTGGGCTAATAACTCCGCTCTTATTAATTCATCACCAGGAAATAAAACAACTTTTTCTTGATTGATAAAACTAGACAAGACTGAATATAGTTGTTGAGCCTTATATAGATTTGAGCATAATAACAAAAACTTATTACCTGTTTTTTTGTAATTAGCCGCAATTAAAAACGCTGATCCAAAAACTTCATCAACGACAAAAGTCCCTTTTTGATTATCAAGAAGGGGTACTAATTCATTGTTTTCTAACCTTTTAAATAGATTCATCTTTTCCGTTAAATAATGACATTGCTTTATTAAAATTATTAGATTTAAAAATCTCTTTTAAAGCATTGCAAGCATTATTGATTGCATGATCAATTGCAATTTTTTCTTCATCGTGTGGTTTTCCTAATACGTAATCAACTGCATCAAATGTAGGCTCTCCAATACCGATACGAATTCTTTTAATATCTTGAGTGTGCAACTTATTAATGATATCTTGGATACCTTTTTGGCCTCCAGAAGAACCACCAATTCTTAATCTTATTGTCCCTGGTTTTAAAGCCATATCATCATAGATGACAATAATATCTTCAATATCGATTTTAAAATAATTCACGACTTGTATAACCGCATCCCCAGATAAATTCATATAAGTTAAAGGTTTGATAAATATAACATCTTGTTCAAATACTTTGCCTCTTCCCATCAATGACGAAAAGATTTCTTTGTCGACATCTATTTGAGCCATTTCAGAAAATCGGTCCACAACCATAAATCCCATGTTGTGTCTTGTTTTTTCATATTTTTTTCCAGGATTACCTAAACCAACAACTAATTTCATATTATTTACCACTCCGATATTATATCATAATATAAGTAAGATTTATTTAAAATGGTAATTAATGAGGAAAATTATGAAAGTTAAGAAAGAATTATTCAAAAAAACTATCTATCAAATTTTTGTAAGAAACTATTCTAAAGAGGGAACATTTGAAGAAGTAAGAAAAGATTTAAACCGTATTAAAGATTTAGGGGTCGATATCATATACTTAATGCCTATTCATCCTATTGGTGAATTAAAAAGGAAGGGTATAATGGGTAGTCCTTACGCCATTAAAGATTATTATGGAATTTCTCAAGATCTTGGAACTTTAGCCGATTTTAAAAACCTAATTGCTGATATTCATAAATTAGACATGCAAATTATCATCGATATGGTTTTTAATCATACTTCCCCTGATAATGTCTTATTAAACGAACACGAAGATTATTACTATCATAAAAATGGTAAATTAGGAAATAGATGTGGTGATTGGTCTGATATCATCGATTTAGATACGTCAAAAGAAGAAGTACAAGACTATCTTGTCGATGTTTTAAAATATTGGATGAATGTCGGAGTGGATGGTTTTAGATTTGATGTTGCCTCTATAATTCCTTTATCATTATTTAAAAAAGCAAGAGAAAAACTTGGCGAAAAGCCAATATTTTTAGCAGAATCAGTCCATCCAGGCTTTTTAAAATGGAATAAAGAACTCGGGTTTGAAAGCATTGAAGAACATGATTTATATGAGGTTTTTGATATTGCATATTGTTATAACACATTTGATGCAATCAATGATTATTTAGAAGGCAAAACTACTTCTTTAAATGAATATTATGCTGCTTTAAATGAACAAGAAAAATATATGCCAAAAGATTTTAATAAAACCACTGCTTTAGAAAATCATGACCAAAAAAGATTAGCTAGCAAAGTAAATGGCAATGTCTTAAATAACGTTGTGGCTTATACAATTTTAAATAAAGGAACCGCGTTTATATATGCTGGTGAAGAATATAAAGCCGCTCATTGGCCAGAACTATTTGAAAAAGATCCTATCGACAAAACATTAAAAGATCCTACTTATTATGAATTTATAAAAAGATTGGTTTTCATTAAAAAAGAATACCTTTTCAATCGAATTGAATACATTAATCAAAATGATAAAGTCATGATGTTTAAAGCATTAATAGATAATAATGAATCGATATATGGCATTTTTAACTTCACTAATGAAAATATATCTTTGAAAATGGAAAATGGAAAATATTTAAATCTTATCGATGAACAATTTATAGTAGTTAATGATGAACGTATAAAATGTGTAGAACCACTATTTCTTATAAAAAAAGAGGCTTAAGCCTCTTTTATTTTACTGAAGTAATATTAGGATGAACAACATCCCATTCATAATCCATCAATTCTTGAACTTTTGGTATCATCAAGTCAGTACTTCTCATGTGAGTTGTGGCGCTTGGATGATAACTTGAACCAAATCCATCTGTGCCATTTGCTTTGATTACTTTTAAATAATCAACATAAGCATCACCTTTTTTAGCATAATATGCTTTTATGTCATGGATTGGTTTTTCAACGCCTTGATCATCTAAAAAGCCGTAAGTCATAAGAATTGGCAATTCAGGATTATTGTATGCTGTTCTTAAATTATCAATAAATTTAATATAGCCATCATAATATCTTTTTTCACGAGCTTGTTTTTCTTCAATTGTCGGTGCGTCATTAATATATACCGAGTCGTTCGTGGCTAAATTAATAATGACTAAATCTGGGACAAATTCATTAAAATCCCATTTCATTTCGCTTCTTAAATCAACTTTATCGTATGCTTCAGGCATGCAAACATCATTGCTATCTTTATTTTGTGTAATAGCCCAACCAGAAGCAGACACCATATTGTATTCAGCATCAAAAACTCTAGATATTAACCCCGCATAAGAAAATAAAGAATGTTCTGTTTCAGTTTTAAATGCTTCAGGTCCAGTTTTACCAAATGCACCATATCCACATGTTGTAGATGCACCATAAATTTCAATTTTTCTTTCTTTTTTTGGATTTGGTTTATAAAACGAACCATCAGTAATTAAATCTTCTAACCAACATTTTGAGTATTGAGACTCGCTTCTTTTTAATACTCTTACAGTGTGAAAACCTTCTTCGAGATTATCAACAATTGTATAGACTGCTATCTCTTCAGTTAAAGCTAAATCTTTTGCTTTTCTAGGATCGTTTTCTCCATCTACTAAAATTGATAAATAAGGTCTATTTTTATCGCTTGAAAACTCAGTTGCTCCAATAGCGGCTTCAAGCTTTGTGCCATAAAATTTCACTTCAAAACCACTAGATGAATAATGAAAATATTGTTTTCCATCTTTGCTATATGTTCTTCCAAACCAATTAAGATGATTTTTATTTGTTACATCAATTTTTTCAATTTTATCGCCATCTTGACTAGTTGTAGATGATGGATTAGATGTTGATTCACTTGATGTATCAGTTGTTTCAGTTTTATCTGTTTTTAAAGAACTACTAGATGAAGAAGTAGTTGGGCTACATGCCACTAATGCCATACATGATAAGGCTAATAAAGTAAATGGTTTATATTTCATAAAAATTTTCTCCTTTATTATTTAACTTCTCTATATAACTTAAATGTGTTTACATTATCAGCTTCATCAATTGCTAAAATTATGATTACATATTTTCCTTTTTCAACAACAAATGAACTATCTTTTTCTAATTGGATATATTCACCATTATGTTTGACCTTAACAATCACTGTTATATTTTCTAAGGAACTTAAATTATCACTTACAACTGGATTGATAACTACTGTTTCACCAACGGTTAATGTTTCATTTAATGTGTATTCAACAGTTGGTTTAACTGAATCAGATAGTAACTCTAATTCGTTTAAAACATCATTGTATTCAGGGTTAGTTTGACTTCTTCCGGCATAAAATATTTCGTCAATATATAATTTACCCGCGCCAGAATAATATAAATCAAATCCGTGTAATACTTTTGGAAAACCACTCATTTTTAAATCGACAATGACATATTTCCAGCCATCTTTTGTAGTATATGGATAAGAATCATCATTTAAAGCAGGTAAAGGGTATTTGACATCGCTATATAATTCACTTGGATACTTAACTTCAGTTGTATTGCCATTATCATCAATTGTTGTAAAACGGAAGTTATCAAGATTTGCACCATCGACACCTTTCATTTTAAACACAACGTATTCATAAGCACCATTATTTACTCTACATCCAGAACTCTTGTAATTTATTGGATCATCAACACTGCCTGTACCATTAAATACTAAAGCACCATTTTCAATGCTTAACCTGTCAACATTATGATAAGACAAAATATAATATAAGTCATTTTGAGTAGCAATTGGTGTATTAGGTTTATATTCAGTTTCTGCACCAACTTCTTCTCTATTAAAATCTTCATAAACTCTTCTACTAGAAGCATTCAGCCTTGGATATTCAGTAGCAGGAACTAAAGGTTCTACACTAGACCAAAAAATATTGTGTATTAATGTGTTTTTACCATAAATTTTTATTCCAGCTAACTTGTTATCAGTTATTCCCGAATTTTCAAAGTTGATAATATAACCATTAAAACTATCAGAAACAATGTTTTGCATGCTGCTTCCATTGTTATCTTTTAAATCTGACCAATTATATTGAGTGCCAACTGTATAGCCATCTATTTTATTACCATAAATTGGTGAAATATAATCGATTGTCCCACCTTTTGCGGTTATGACAATATTGCTATGAGCACCATCGCCATTTCCCTTGCTATCAGAAGCAACTGCATAATATCCATCCACTAAACTTAAAGCAGAAGAAACAATTACGCCAGTTTTTGCAAATCTCCAATAAGTATTTTGTAGATGAGGTGAAGTTGCTGAAACTTTATCTCTACCTTCAAAGTCATCAATTTGATAGACATCTTTATCATCCCCTTGTTTATCTTGAGAGTCGGCATAATATAGGTATTTAATATCTAAATTTCCTTG
>JAHZFY010000024.1:0-4795 GCA_019421105.1 bacterium | reverse complement strand
AGTGTGAATAAATATAGTTTGCCAATCAGAAGTAATTTCTGGCAAAGGCATTCCATATTCGTCCATTGCTTTATCTAGCTCTACCGCTAATGTATCATCATCTTTATCAGAAGCTCCGCGATAATGCAAATTTAAATCTTCCAATTTAATTGATTCATCTGGGCTTCTTAATCTTATAGCTAATCCACCATCGCGTCCTGGATTATTCTTTTTAGGAGCACATTTGTAAATGGCTCCATTAACAGTATTGTTATCATTGTTAATTTTTACTGATAAATAAGAAGCATTAGTATATGAATATGTTCCACCAGCTTCAACGTAATCAAATAATGATGTGTCTAACAATGTTTCATGAGTTAAATCATCTAACATTCTATCCTCTTCATCATTAAATGTTGGTCCATCAGCAAAAGTAATTTTTTTAATAGGACTTATTGCGCAAACACCAATTATCAATGGCAAAGATAATCCTAGCAAATATCTTTTTTTCATTGTTTCATCCTTTCTTATTATCTAAATTGTTTTCTTTTAATAAAATACATTCCTAAAATCAATGACACTGAGGCAATTGCGATAATAGCAATGATAGTAAATAAGTATTCATTGGTTTTAAAATTGATGATATTTGAATTATTTACAACTGACATAAAATCATCAATACCATAATTTCCTACATACTTTTTAACAATTATTTGATATCTTGCCATAGCCTCGCTGATTTCACTATCATTTTCAGGGTTTTCGACAAAATATTCTCTAGATGTAGTAGACATATTTTCATATTGTGTTTTAATTTCTAACCAAGAAGCACCAATACCTTTGATAGCTTCAGGATTATTTAAATCACAATATGGCTGTGTTTTAGTCAAAATTGCATTTGCAAAATTTGTAGCATCGCTAACTTCATCATTAACAAATCGGAAGTTTTTTAAATAGGTTGATCCTGATTTTAATTCAAAACCCACTAAACCTTCTGACTTTATACCAGAATTAGCAAAGTTAATATCGATAGTTATGAAGCCTTTATCTGCTCCCATTTGATTTATCTTTTGGAGTTGATTGCCTTTACTATCATACAATTCTCCTTCGAGCCATTTCTTTGTTGTGCCATTAACAAAACCATCATTTGTTTCATTTGTGTAAATAGGTGTAAAATCAGTAATATCTCCCCATTTAACTTCAAATGACAAACTTCCATATTTACCATCCATATTTCCATATGTCTTTGATACTAAACGTAATGTTTTTGAACTTAATACATAGTAGTTTGCGTCAAACATTTCACCATTTCCACCTGCCCAGTAGAAATTTTGCCCAGCATTATTTCCTAAAGAGTCACGGCAAAAATTATCGATTTTATAAACGCCTTCATCATAATAAGTATCACCAATGTTATCGCAATAATATACATGGTTAATATCGATATAACCCTTGCTTTCTTTAACGGCATTTAAAGTAATTCCAACAAATCTTGGACTTCCTTCAACACCTGTCAAAGGAAACATAGTAGCAGTGTGTAAATAATATGTTTGCCATTGTTTGCTTAATTCAGGCATTGGTGTATCTGTTCCATCGCTCCATTGACTAGAAGGAATGGTCCTAACCCCTTCAGCATCTGATATACGATATGCAAAACCTAAGTTTTCTAACTTAGCAGATGCGTTATGGGATCTAAGTTCCAAAGCAATATATCCATTGATTCCGACGCTATTTTGCTTTGGTGCTACACGATAAATTCCTTGAGACTCTACTTGAGAAGACCCGGATAAAATACCTCTAAAATAATCTTTATTAGAGATTAAAGCGGCATCATCAATACTTACTTCATCATACGCATCTTTTTGCCAAATTCCATTTTCATCTTGATAACCAAAAACGCGTTCATCAGCACTATTGAATGCGTTTGTAGTATAAGTTTTTTGATTCAAACTAAAAAAAGATGCCACAGCAAATAAGGATGTTAAAGCCATTGCAATAATTTTCTTATGCATAAAAAATCCTCCACGCTAATAAGGATAAAATTATATGTTCTCGCACACAATGTCATAAAACTGCAAAAAATATCTTCAAAACTGCAATTTTAAAAAATATGGTTTAAAAAACTGCAATTGTTCACATATAAACTGCTTTGTTATTAATAAATAAGATATGCGCATATAAAATTATGCTGGGTGATAAAATGGAAAAAAATTTTATAAGTTTAAAAAATATTAACAAAATTTATCCAAATGGATTACATGCGGTGCATAATTTTTCTTTAGACATCAAACCACATGAGTTTATTGTTTTTGTCGGTCCATCTGGATGTGGTAAATCCACCACTTTAAGAATGATTGCAGGACTAGAGGATATTACTTCTGGAGAATTATACATGGATGGTAAATTTGCCAATCAATTGTCTCCAAAGGATAGAAATATAGCGATGGTTTTTCAAAGTTATGCTTTATATCCTCATATGTCTGTTTTTAATAATCTTGCTTTTGGGCTAAGAATGAGAGGAAAGCAAGTCAATAAAAAAGATAAAGATGGAAACGATATTTATATCAAAGACGAAAGAAGAATTAAGAAACTTCAAAAAGCAATTAAATATATCGATAAAGATTTAATGCGCGCAAACGATATTTTAACAAATATTCATAATGATGCACATAATCCAGTTTATGCAGTTGAAGTTGCTAATTTAAAAACATCGATAAAAGTATTAAATGAATCTAAAGAAAAATATTTAAAAGAAATTGAATATTTAACCAACAACAAAGTGCCTGTCATTATCAACAAAAAATATACTAAACAAGAAATAAAAGAAAAAGTTGAAAATGCAGCTAAAATTTTAGAAATTGATAAATATTTAAATGCCAAGCCAAGAGAGATGTCAGGCGGTCAAAGACAACGTGTCGCTTTGGGCAGAGCCATAGTTAGAAATGCCTCTATATTCTTGATGGATGAACCTTTATCAAACTTAGATGCTAAATTAAGAGTGAATATGAGAAGCGAAATTGTTTCTCTTCATAATAAAATTAATACAACAACAATATATGTGACTCACGATCAAACAGAAGCCATGACTATGGCAACAAGAATTGTTGTTATGAAAGACGGCTATATTCAACAAATTGGCACTCCAAAAGAAATTTATAATAACCCTGCAAACACATTCGTGGCAACATTTATTGGTTCACCAGCAATGAACATTTTAAATGGTAAATATAATTCAGGTGTTGTGACATTTGAAGATGGGCATAAATTTAAATTATCTAAGGCAAAACAAGAAATTTTATCTAATTATTACAAAAACTCAATAAGCAAACTAAAAGATGAAATTAATAATTTGGAAAAAGAAGTTGCCTGTTATGATATTTCAAATTTAAAGGGTAAAAAATTAAAAATTTATTCAAAGAAAAAACAAGAACTAGAAATTTTACTAGCAAATAAAAAAGATATTTTAGATAATTATCAAACAAAAATAGATGCTAAGGAATTTAATATTATATTTGGCATTAGACCTGAAGATATCAAACAAGTTGAAGATAAAGAAGGTTATAAACTATCTGTTAAGTTGCCAGAACTTTTAGGAAACAAATATTTTATTCACGCCGATTTTGCTAATAAAGATATCGTTATGGAAATTATGTCTAAAGAGTTGATAAATCAAGGAGATATTTTACATATTGATTTTGACAAAGATGCAATTCATTTATTCGATGATGTTACTAAGGAGGGAATATGTTAGTTAAAAAAATATTTCTAGCATCAATGCTGTGTGTTGGATTGATGTCTTGTGCTCCTACAGGCAACTCAACAACTTCTAGTAGCACTAATGATTCAAGTAGCAATACATCCACTTCAATACAAAAAGAAAAAAGAGTTGTTGATATATACGATGTTCCATCTGAAATGGAATTATATAAAAATGCAAAATTATTTATTGATGATGTAGAAATACCATTGATTAATGTTAAAGTTAATGATTCACATAGTTTTGGATATCCTCAATCGACAAGAATTGATTCAGCAGTAGCAAGATTTGCGATTAAAGGAAGAATAAAATTAACATTAAAAGTAAATTATGATATTACGCAAAATATCAAAGTTTTGCCATCTTCTTTTAACATAATACCTGTTTGTAACACCAAAGACAAAACAATCACTTTTGAAATATATTCTGCAGGTAAATATGTAATTGAACCAAATAATAATCCTAATAATGCAATACATTTATTTGTTGATGAATATCAAGAAAATGATTATTTAATACCTAATGGCTATGAGGTAATCAAATTGGACAATGGAATATATTCAAAGCAAAATTGTGATTTAATTAACGAAAATGATGAAATTGTACTTGAAGATAATACTTTGCTTTATTTAGGAGAAGGAGCTGTATTAAGAGCAAAAGTAGTCGCTACTAATAAAAACAATATCGCTATATGTGGCAAAGGCATTATTGATGGTAGTGTTTTTGATAGAACTCAGACATATGTTCCAATTAATTTTACTAAATGTGACAATGTCTTAGTTAAAGATATAACTATTCTTGACCCAGCTGCTTGGACTGTAAATATGTATTTTGTCGATGACGCTAATATTGATAATATAAACATAATATCAAGTAGAGCAAACGGAGATGGAATAACTTTACAATCCTGCAATAACATTTCTGTAAATAATTGTTTTGTCAGAGGTTTTGATGATAATCTAGTTGTTAAAAATTATGCATATCCTTATGGTAATAGCGATTATGAATCACATGGATCAACATCAAATATTAGTTTTAATGATTGCTTTTTATGGACTG
>JAHZFY010000023.1 GCA_019421105.1 bacterium | reverse complement strand
AGCAGGTATTGGCGCATTAATCAGCGTTATTGTTTCTGTCGTTTCATATATTATTTATTTTATTATAATATTTGTTGTTGCTGGTGTAGCGAGCGCTACTGTAGCTCCAGGAATTGGCTTATTTTTAATGTAGTTAGTTCTTTTATCAACAAGCTTTTAACCACGTGTATCCGCACGTGGTTTTTTTCGTCAAATTCGGTATAAAATGATAAGCATAGCATTGCAAAATGAACAAAAATGTAAAAATGTATGAAATTAAAAAAATAGCGGGGGGGGGGCTAAATTAATATATTTTAAAATTTTTATTAGTAAAAACTACGAATAATGCTACTTTTTTCTTCGACAAAATCCATATTAATCGACATTTCTTTACATTTTGTTTGATATTTGAAATTTATTGTTGATTTTCATAAAATAATTGCACCCCGTTTGGTAGTGCGTAATTTTATAGGAGGGAGAAAATATTATGCATAAAAAATTTTATAACTTTTTATTGCCAATTTTAGGAGCGGTCGTAGTTGTCGGTTCTGGTTTTTCGGCATGGATTTTTGATGAATTAACAACTGTTGAAAATAGTGTCGTAAACGGTAAGGTTAGCGTTGAAAAAGGTGCGGTTGCAAAAGATTTAGAAATTACTGCTGATGTAAATAACTTTAACATTGTATTAGATCAAGAAGGAATTTCGTTTAAAAAAGAAGGCGGAGAAGCCTTAACTGAAATCAATTTTACATGGACTCTTACTGTCGAAGCTATTGCTGGTTATTTACCTACATCAATAACTGGTGAATACAACATAGCTGTAACTTTTAATGATACAGCCACTGAGCATTTAACAAAAACTTTTAGTGACCTTAGCAAAGAAACATTAACATTTAATACAACTTCTAGTGCTGACGACCATTCAGGAAATGTTACATATACTGCTAAAACTACTGTGTCAATGGATTCTTTAGGTTTGGCATATAAAGCAAAACCAGATACTTATGCTGCATATAAAACAATGTATGATGCTTTTGAATCTAACGGCACAAATGCAGTAGTTATTACAGCCTCATTTGAAGACAATAGTTTATCTATTACAAAATAACTTTATTAACCATCCCCACTCTTTTTTAGGGTGGGGATTTTATTAATTTGAATTGAATATGAAAAGAAGAATTGCTGTTTTAGGATTATCATTTCTAAGCCTTGGATTAATTGTTGGTTCAGGTTTTTCAGCATGGATTTTTATAGAACCATCTTTAAATTCTAATAAAACTATTAATGGTTCAATTAGTGTAACTAACGGGGTTGATGGTGTCTTTAATGTAAATCCTAATGAAATGAATTTTCAAATTGCACTTGGCCAAGGTGGTTATGACAATAGAAATAATGATAATTTTGGTATTACTGTATCCTTTAACGATTCTTCTTATAAGCACGATGTAATTCATTATAATTATACGATTGTTGATTATTCCAAACTCGACGAGTATGGTTTAACGATTGCTAATAATTCCTATTCTATTGAATGGGGAACCAATACATCACCTGAAATTAAAAATTATTTGAATTTGCCTACCATTCCAACACCAAATCACCTTGTAATTGATGAATATAGTGTTGCTAATAGTGAAATATATGACAATGAACTTAATTTTAAATTCACTTACAAACCTAACATGAAACCTAAAACCAAAACAGAATGGAATACCATGTATGCTAAGTTGAATAGTGCAAAGTTAGAAATTGTTGTTAAAGCCAATGTTGAAATAAGTAAAAAATAAAATTATGAAAAATAGATATTTAGCTCAAATTTTAATTCCTATCATTTCTTTTGCTACAGTAATCTGTAGTGGTTTTGGTGTGTGGATATTTGTCAATGAAGAAAATCAAGTAGCTAATATGGTTGGAAATGTGACAATTGATACATATTGTGAATTGGGAGAAATCAACATAAAAAGCCCTAAACAATTAGGATATCAAAACTATCGTATTATTTTTGAACAAGGCGGCGATAACGCAATCAATGATCCTACAATTGGGGTAAACTTTGTTCCTGCTCTAGTTTTTGATTTTACACCTGTTAAAGAAGGTGAATTAGGTGATGATTATTTAACTGATTTAAATGGTTATGGTTTTAAATATACATTGACATGTCAAACAAACAATTCTGCTTTTAATTACTATGCAGAATTTCTTGATAATCAAACTGATTTTTTAGATATAAATGTAAACGAACCTACTAAAGAATTTGAAATAGTTCCTCAGTTTAAATATGTTGATGGTAAAAAACCAGATACTGCAGAAACATTTAAAAATATGTTGCTTGAACTCGATAATGCTAAAAACGATCCTGTCAACATATCTTTAAATATTTCTTTTGTGAAAAAATAAGGAGACAAAATTATGATAAATGTATTAAATAGCGTTTCCAATCTTGAAGCCATCTCTTTAGCGGTTTCTATTACCGTTATTGTTTTGCTCGTCGTGGCATTTGGAGCATTGTTTTATTTATATTATAGATATTATGGAAAATGTATCGACAAAAAAGTTGAAGATACATACATTACAAAAGAAGTCATTTTAGAAAATAAAAAATATTTTGTTAAAACCGAAGAAACTGTCAATGATGGTAAAACCACTATTGAGTATAAAAAAGAAAACATAACAAAATTGTCTACAAGTATTCAAGAAGGCAGAAAAAGCGCAAATATTATTAAAATCATTGCAAATACTATATTAATTATTGTTTATGCTGTCTTTTTAGGCTTTATGGGATTTGCTATTTATGTACGCGCCTCTGGTCAATTATTCATGATAAATGATACAGCATGTTTAATTATTAAGTCCGGTTCCATGTCTGAAATAAATGAAGATAATAAAGACTTGATTGAAAATAACATCGACAACCAAATTCAAACTTATGCGTTAATTGGAATTGAAAAAGCACAGCAAGAAGATATTAAACTCTATGACATTGTTGCTTTTAAAGATCCAGAAGGTAACATCATCGTCCATAGAATTATTCATATTCATGAAGAAGATGGAAAAACATTATACACCACAAGAGGTGACGCTAATAAAGGTAGCGCAGGATATGAAATAGATTTAGAATATGAAGACTTTATTGGTAAATATAATGGTTTCCAAAATGTTGGATTAGGTTTGTTTATTTATTACATGCAATCTGGTATTGGTATGATTACCATTTCCTTAGCATTAGTCTTAATTGGCTTTTATGATGTATTAGATATTTATTTAGGTAAAAAGATTACTTTAAGAAAAGATGAAATTATCGTCAAATTAGAAAACGAAATCGATTACGCTATTTTAAATGAAAAAGAAATTCATTATTTAGATTGGGCTAAGACTAAAGATAGCGAAACATATGAATTTGATGATCTCACTAAGGTTGAAGAAGCAAAAGAAGAAACTATCGTTGAAGAACAAGTTGAAGAAACAACCGAAGAAGCAGTGGAAAACGTTGAAGAAGCAAAAGAGTCTAATGAAGACGCCCAAAAAGAAAATAAATCGCATTTATTTACTTCAACTGGCGAACCAAGAAAAACTAAAGATTATGAACGTATATCTTTTTCAGAAAGATTCTTAACTATTGATGAAGAATTACAAGATAGATATAACGCTTTAAAAGCCGAAATTATATCTTATGGCGTCAAGTCTAGAATTTCTGCGACTGGTGATACATATAGATTACATAAAAAGACATATTGTAAAATTGCAATTTCTGGCAAAAATTTAAAACTATATTTAGCTTTAGATTATAACGATTATAAAGACACAACATATCCTGTTAAAGATGTTGGTAATAAAGGTGTATACGCTGATATTCCTGTCGTCTTAAAGGTTAGATCAGATTTATCTTTAAAACGCGCTAAAGAATTAATTAAAGATTGTATGATTAAAGATAACTTAACGCAAAAAGAAGTTGTGGAATTTGATCATTACAATGAATTAAAAACAAAAATTTTAAATAACATCCAAGATGATGTTGAAGATGATGATTAATAAGGAGAGATGGTATGAACTTTAGAGGTTTGAAAAAAACTATTATCATTGCTTGTACCGCTTTTGCGAGCGTCTCTTTATTAATGGGCGTTGGTTCTGCTACGTTTTATTTTGCTAACGAAATAAATGAAAACATTAATGCGAATCCTACTGGTGATGCTATCAGACCAAATCAAACATTTGGTGATGAAGATGATATGGTCATCAGTAATAACAACTTCTATGACGTTTATTTTTTAGGTCAAGGTTTTGATATTACTACCAAATTAAATAACAATGGTGATGGAACTTATAGTTTTAAACCAAATGAAAAATTAATTTATTCAAATAATGGTTATCACGGCAAGTGGCCACATTCAGATTTTTGGCCTAATGAAGATTCATCTGCCACCGGATATTATTACGACAATTGTTATATTGGACCAAGGGTTTATCGTAATGTTAGTGAAATTACAAATGGTATGTTAACTGATTTAGGAAATCCAGACGTTTTAGGCACAGACTCTAACGGAAATAAGAATGATAAGTACGAGTTAGTTGATAAACACGGATTTGGAATTATTTTTTCTGGTTGGTCACTAAATTGGGACAAAGATATGTATGCTGGTGGAAGTGGAAGGTCTGTTAAAGGTTCTTATCCTCACGATATGGAACTAGTTAGATTTAACACCATTTTAGACATTTATAAAGATAGAGCTATCAATATTGATGGAAGATTGAGTTTATTTTTCTATCCTATTTATGGTTCTTCCGGTAAAGATTATGTTTCATATGATGCCGATCAATATAATTCCTTAAGGGATTCGATTTCGATAACTGGTTCTGATTCCGTTAATTCGATTAAACAGTTTGTCTCTGATCAAACGATTACAACTGCTATGGGTGAGGCAGGTTTTGTTGTTGATGATAATAGAAATGATGTTTATCGAGCATATAGATATACCAACCTTTTGATCAATGAAAGTAATAAATTTGACGAGTCATCTTCATCACCAAATTCAATAACTTTAAATACAGATATTGATCGAGTTAACAATTCATGGTCAGGTATTGGTGTTGATTTGAAAATGTATTATGATGACTTATATCATTTTAATAACAAAGGAAAAGATTTTAGATTAAATAACGAAATTGGAAGATTTAACATTTATTTATTTTGCAAGGAAAAATATAAAAGTACTTCTAGATTATGGGCAGATCCACCAGAAGATGACAACCCTGATCCAATAAATTATTGCGTTTTTACTGATCAAGAAATTGAAAAAATAAACGATATTCTTTCCAATAGAGGTATTTATTCTTATAAAACTTACTTTTTTAAACCTTTTAGAGTCGATTCGCGTAAAGACAACTTTGGTGGATACCATTATTTATATAGCGATTATAGATGCTATTACATGGTAGTCGAAAGAGTTTATGAACCGAGAGTTATTGGAGGTTCATCTTTAGCTTTAGATTATAATAACCCTGTTTCATATCGTTTAAACTTCACTAGACAAGGTCATGAAGGGGATGACTTAAATAGTTATGAATTAAGAAATAGAACTGTTAATGTTTCTACTGACCCTAATGGTGCAGATGTTGATTACATTTATTATCAATATTGTGACTCTAATGGCGTTCCAGTTAGAGATTATTATATTCCATCATATTATTTTGCTATACAGGTAGCGTTAGATCAAAAGACTATTTACACGCAACAATTATTCGGTAATAACACTTCAGCTGATCCTGATGATGCAACTGTTCCAGACTATGCTTATGCCCCAGCTGATTATAAGGTTCCAGAATTTAAGTTTAAAGATGCTAATGGTAATGTTCAAATAGAAAAATATTCTTCAATGAAATATCTTATTTCAATGCAAGATATGATGGATTTAAAATCTAAATCAAATTTAACGCCTTTAGAACAAGAATGGGCTATGGATTTAGATCGAATTAAGGTTAGAACTTATGTCGGTGGTCAACCAAATGAATTGCATACATTAAGAAATGCTTCTCAAGCTGAATGGGATGCAATTTATAACAACGTTCACTTAATTCGTTTTAAGATTACAGGCACATATAACGTTTATACACGCATTCATTACGATGCAAGCAATTTACCAGAATATGTAGATATATGGACATATCGATTACACAATATTTTTGTCAATATTTATGATCCAGCGGATTTTGAAGGAAAAACACTCGAAGTTGGTTCTACTTAGTTAGATGAAAGTAAATTTTCATATAGATGTAAAGATTATTATTATTTAGCTACTCCTATTAAAAGTAATGATACATATTTAAGACCTGAAACTCTTCCACCTGGTTCATTAATTGACGAGGATGGATATGTTACATTTGAAACAATTTTGAATCATTATGATTCTTTAGGAAAATGTCTACAAGATGTTATTTCTGGAAGATATATAACAAAAGAAAATTTTGTTAGCGATCCATTTATTGTTCACAAAAATTATATTTTACAAGTGGTGGATAATCCTTATTAAATTAAAACCAAGTATAGTTCCTTGGTTTTTTTATCTTATTCTAATCCTTTTATCGTAAATGAATAAGGCTATACATAATGTGAATACCGCAATTGCCAACAACATAATTGTAAATATCATTGTTTCATTGCTCATTATCATATTGTTGATGTTTAATTTTGTATTAGTTCTTAATGATGCAAAATCTTCTACATCAAAATATTTATTGACGATTAATGAATATCTTTCATAAGCCATAGCAACATTTGATTCTTCATGATTTAAGAATTCTTGTTTGGCTTCATTTGACATTGCTTCATATTCTATTTTTAAATCTTGCCAAACGCCATCATCCACAATCTTTATAAATGCATCATGATTAGCATTATTACCTAAACAATATTTACTTGTTTGATTTATAAAATAATCTGCATATGCACTTGCTTGTTGTTTAGGGGTGTAGGCCGGGCCACTAGCTTCTTTATATTTTATTGTAATTGATTTTAAATAAATTGCTTTAGAAGAAGTTTGACTATAAATCAATTCAACATTTCCTTTTGATGCACCAGTGAATGTATATGCATCATTTGCTGAACTAATTTTAGTTGAGCCTGGCTGATAAGTATTATTATTAACTTTTACAACTAAATTAGCATTTATGTTACTTGCTCCTGATGTTTCCACGGTTATTTCTTCTATTTCATAATTTTTAAAATGATTACTATAAATAGTTAATGATGTATATGGTGCTGCTGCTTTGCCTATTTGAACACCTTTATTTGAATCCGTACCAAAATAAATGCTTCCATCTCCGCCTATTGTTCCTGATAGATGCCAAATAACATTATTAATTGTGCCATCGCTATTATTGTTAGACCAAGTGTTTTTATTTGGCGCACCAATATACGTTTTTATGATACCTGTTGAAGGAGAACTAATAGTGTTTGTAACTCTTACATTAATATCTATAGACATTCCTTGATAGGATGCAGTTAATACTTGTTTGCCTAATTTAGATGTATCGATAGTGGAAAACGCGCATAATGATGTAACATCTTTTGTTGTTCCATTATCATAGATGGCATTAATTTTTATGCTATTTAAATCATATTTTGCGTTAAAACCGACTTCTTTTTGATAATTTTGATTAACTTCTAATCTAATTAGATTGCCTTCTTCAATACTGGTTTCTCCCCAAATAGCATCGACATATTCAGGATAATCAATGAATGGGTTTCTATTTCCTTGAATGGCATAGACACCATTGTTGCGGTTGATTTCAAATTGGTCTACCGGATCTAGTTGATTCCATCTAACCAACATATCAAAAGCATTTTCTTTATTGTTTGTCTTATTAACGAATTGAATTAAATTAGTTATAGGTAGATTACCACTTCCCTTATCATTGCTTACCACGTTTCCGATGTTTGTAGTGGAAGTGTTTAAATTATTTATTTTTAAATATTGTGGAGAATTATAATGCGTAAAGATATATAAAACTATTCTTGCTACATCACCTTTAACTTTATCAATTGGCTCAAAATAATCCGCACCATAAGTAAAACCATAATCATATTTTTTACCTTCATATGTGTATGTTTTGCTTGTAGCAGATATAGAACTATCAAATTCCGAATAATAACGATTGTTTCTAGAGGAGTTAACTGATTTAAATGTTGGTCTAATATGGTGCATATCAGCACCGCCTAATGTGTCTCCCCATAAACCATTAGATAACGATTGACACCAAACATGTTCACGATTATATAAATTTCCACTATTCCATGGATTAGCCATTGAGGCATGCGTGTAAAAATCAATCAATCTCGTGTTTGGGTTACTTGGATCATAATCAACTTGAGTTTGTTTCATGTTTTTACCAGAATCATCATAACTTGTATAAGTTTTATGAGTGGACACCATCAAATCTCTTATCTGTGATAATAATTCATTTCCACTTGTGGCAGTGATACTTTGATAGTAATCACCTACATAGGCGTATGATTCGTTTTTCAAAACACGATTGTCATTTTCTTTAAAATAAAAACTTGGTGCTAATAAAAGCGCGGTTGTTAAACCAAAAAATATTGTCTTCATATTTTTATTATATGGTAAGATGTTTTTAATTAATAGTGGGAGAAGAATATGGATAAATTAGATTTTTTAATTAATCAAATTAATAATTTTGTGACCGTTAGGGATTGGGATAAGTTTCATACACCTTCAAATTTAGCAAAATCAATATCAATTGAATCAAATGAATTGTTAGAGTGTTTTCAATGGGATGATAATAATTTTGATATAGAACATGTTAAAGAAGAACTTGCTGATGTTTTAACTTATTGCATCCAATTAGCGGAAAAACTAAACCTCGATATTAAAGAAATAATCTTAAACAAAATGGAGAAAAATAAATTAAAATACCCTATTGATAAATGCAAAGGAAAATCTGATAAGTACGATAAATATGAATAAAGATAAATGTAAAAACATCTTTAGTAGTTATCTATTTTATTTTTTGATGCTAGCTATTGTTTTAATTGTTTTTTCAATTGCTTTAATAGTTTTAACATCCTTGAAATTAGAATTAAGATGGTGTTTAGCAATTTTATTTACGATTTTAAGTATAGGCTCGTTAGCTTGGATTATTTATAAAGTAATAGCATTAATCAAAAGACCAATATTTTCTAATCCTTTATATTTATTTTCAATTGTTTCAATATTTTCCATTTCATCAGGATTAGCAATTCATTACTTTTTATATGATTCTTCTTTAAACGGCAATGAAAGTTCAATAGATAAAGGAGCAAAAATCTTCAACAAAATCAGGATATCTTTACAACAAAGATTTGAAATTCATGATGAACACATTAAAAAGATCTATGGGTTTGATATCAATGATAACAATCTCATTGTCTATCATTTAAATGAAACATCTAGCGATGATAAGTATTATGTTTCTTATATTGAACTAGATGAATCTATAAACGATATTAATTCCGCTTTTAATTTTATTGATGAATTTAAAGTAGGGAATGTAGAAAATGAATTAATTTTTGTTAATAATATTAACACTCCATTTAAAAACGAAAACATCGAACAAAAATTAAAAGAATTTGATTTTAATAAATCCATTCATTTTCTAGATTATGATACTCTATCTAATCAAAGATATTCGTTAGAATTATTCAATATATGGCAAAATGGTAAAGATGATTATTTATTAATAACTTACTCTCATAGCAATAAAGAAGTGAAATATTTAAAAACTAGCAATATTAGTTATTATGTGTTTTTAAAAATGGTGGATTATTATAAGTAGTAGTATATTTTTAACCATTCATATATAATATGAGTGGTAATTATGACTCCAACAATTGCAATTATTATATCGATTACATCCATATTTGCTGCGACCACGCTTGGTTCAGCGTTGGTTTTCTTTTTTAAAAATAAATTTTCAAGTAGAACATCATCCATCATAGTAGGTCTTGCTAGTGGAATCATGATTTCTACTTCTTTTTTTGGATTGTTGAATCCATCTTTAAGCGATGCTGAAAAAGGTTATGGGAATTTAGCCTTTTTACCTGTTGTAGGCGGATTTTTAATTGGATGTTTATTTTTATATCTTTTAGATAAACTTGTTCCTCATATACATATTAATAAAGAGGAAAATTCTGAAGGTTTGCCTTCTATTAACGCTACTAAAAGATTGAAGTTTTTCTTAGCGGTTGCGATGCATAATATTCCTGAAGGCATTGCTGTTGGTTTAGTATGTGGCATTTTATATAAAGGTGGAACAGTTGAAGAAATGAACTTGGCAATATCTACTGCTCTAGCATTAAGCATTGGAATTTCAATTCAAAATTTACCTGAAGGCGCTGCTGTATCTATTCCAATGTTAGAAGATGGTGTTTCTAAACCAAAAGCATTTTTATATGGTTTAGCTAGTGGAATTGTTGAGCCAATATTTGCTATTATTACGATGTTTTTCACTTTTATTATCGCTGATTTAGCTATGCCTTGGTTATTATCTTTTGCTGCTGGGGCAATGATTTATGTTACGATTGATGATCTTGTTCCTGAATTTAAGCAATCTTCATCAACTCATTTTGGTATTTGGTCGTTTGCCTTTGGTTTTGTTATTATGATGCTATTAGAACTTTTATTATAAAAGGAGAATATTTATGAAAGCAGATTTTCAATTTTGTAATCCAACAAAAATTTATTTTGGTAAAGATTCTTTATCTAATTTAAAAAATGAACTATCTCATTACGGTCAAAATGTTTTATTAGCCTATGGAGGTGGTTCAATTAAAAAAATCGGCCTATATGATGAAGTTGTTAAGATTTTAAAAGAATGTGATAAACATATCGTTGAACTAGCTAATATTATGCCAAATCCAACATATGCAAAGTTGATGGAAGGTGTCAATTTAGTCAATGAATATCACATCGATTTAATTTTAGCTGTCGGTGGTGGTTCTGTTATTGATCTTGCTAAAGGTGTTTCTGTCAGCGCGTATTGTAAAGAAGACGCTTGGAAAAAATATTGGATTTTAAAAGAACCAGTTGATAACCATATCGTGCCTGTTGCTAGCATATTGACAATGGTTGGTACTGGGTCAGAAATGAATGGTGGTTCTGTCATTACAAACGTATCTTCAAAATTAAAAGTAGGAAGAGTATTTGATTATGAAGTTTTCCCTAAATTTTCAATTTTAAACCCTGAATACACTTATTCTGTTCCAATGTATCAAATGGTTTCAGGTATTTTTGATATTATGTCTCATTTGATGGAACAATACTTTTCAAACGATGATGATAACGTATCGGATTATTTAATTGAGGGGTTAATGAAATGTTTGATTAAACAAACCCCAATAGCTATTAAAAATCCTAAAGATTATCAAGCAAGAAGTAACATCATGTGGACTGCGACTCTTGCGTTGAATACATTAGTGGGAAAAGGAAAAGATCAAGACTGGTTAGTGCACTCCATTGAACATCAATTAGGTGCATATACTGATTGTGCTCATGGCATGGGTTTAGCGGCTATTTCCATTCCATATTATCGTCATATTTATAAATTTGGTTTACAAAAATTTAAACGTTTTGCTATTGAAGTATTTGATGTAAATCCTAAAAATCTTAGCGATGAAGAAATTGCTTTAAAAGGATTGGATTGTTTAGAAAAGTTTATTAAAGATTCACATATGGTTACATCTTTAAAAGAATTAGGCGCCACTCAAGAGATGCTGAAAGATATTGCTGATAGTGTTAACACATCTTCTTTTGGTTTTAAAAAGTTAAACAATGAAGAAGTTTTAGATATTTTAAATAAGTGTTTTTAACGAGGTCCATCTATGAAAAAAGTAAATAAAATTAAAAGCTTGTTTTTTGTTTCGTCATTATTAGTAGGGTTAAGTACATCTTTATTATTTTTTAAAGCACAAGTCAACTTTGCTTATGCTTGGAGTGGAACACAAACCCCTGATTATGCAACAAATTATTATCAATCTAGCGAAGGAAAGGTTAAGGATGATTTATTAAACTCTTTAAGAACTTATAATCGCCCTAGAAGCCCAAGTTATGATTGGTCAAGATATGAAAAAGCTGACGAAGCTGAAAATCTTAGTGATTCTATTCGCTGTTTATATACTCGTTTAACAATGAAAAAGAATTCCCATGTCGGTTCGTATTCATTAGATACTTGGAATAGAGAACATATCTATCCTCAAGGTAGATTTCCCGCTAGTGATAAAGACAATCACAATATCTATGCTTGTGAAGGGCAAATCAACAATTATCGAGGTAGCTTAAGCTTTGGAGAAGTGGCTCACACATCTTCTAATCGACAAGAAGTACATGGATATTTGACTGACTGTTACAAAAGTGGAGGCTTATTTGAACCATGTGATGAAGCAAAAGGTGAAGTTGCAAGAGCGGTCATGTATTGCGCAGTTTATTATGGTTATAGCATCACATCGATTTTTGATGATGTTGAAACTTGTTTAAGATGGCATTATGAAGTTGATCCTGTAGATAATAGAGATATTTATAGAAATAATATCGTCCATGATTTACAAGGCAATCGTAACCCGTTTGTCGATCATCCTGAATACGCAAATGCGATATGGGGAGATGGAACAATAACTCCAGATGATCCTTATATTGAAATGGATGAAAATTTAAATTTAGAAGTCGGTGAAACTAAAAAAATTAATGCAACCATTAAAAATGGTGAAGGAATTATTTCTTTTTCTACTTTAGATGCTTCTATTGCTACAGTTGATAAGGTTGGAAACGTAAAAGGTTTAAATAAAGGAACAACTACTATTGTTGCTTCTACAAATATCGAAGGTACAAATATTGAGGCAAGATGCCAAATTAAAGTAAGTGAACCGGTTGTTTTAACTGATTTGACCATGAATAAAACAAATGCTTCTATTAATGTTAATAAAACATTGCAATTAAGTGTCACTCCAACACCAAGTAATGCTAGTAAAGAAGTTGTTTGGAAAAGTTCAAATGAAAGCGTTGCGGTCGTAGATGCAAATGGTTTAGTCAAAGGTTTAAAAGTTGGAACCGCTACTATCAGTGCAACATCTATAAAATTTAAAAACATTAAGGCTGCTTGTGTAGTTGAAGTATCACCTGCTTTGGTAAACGATGGATTTAATAAAGTATGTGAGGACTTAGCTGATTGGAATGGCACATATTTAATTGGTTATCAAGAAGGAAATAATGTTAAAGTTTTCAATATCAACGATGGTGGAAAAGCTGATAACTTTATCGTCGCACCTATTAATGGAAATACGATTGAGTTTGAACCATACGAATCTTATTCTTTTGAAATTATTGAAGGCATTGATAACTTTGAAATTAAATATCATGATAAATGGTTATCTAATTCAAGCAAAACGCCAATATTAAGTGCTAGCAAGCAAACACATAAAATTGAATTTATCAGCGAAAACGAGATAAAAATTGTTAATTCATCATCAAATTATGCATTGCAATATAATCAAGGTGCCAGCATGTTTAGATACTATACTAGTACACAAAAACCAATTCAATTGTTTAAGTTAGAACAATCTGCGCCTCCTTTAACACCTACTACTGCAGATGAATTTGCTAATAAATTTTTAACGACATTAACATGTGATAATGGCGTTACAAAACCATCTAAGAATGTTTGGAATGAATTAAAAGAGGACTTTAATAAATTATCAGAAGCAGAAAAAACAATTTTAAGGGAAGCTGATGTTAATAATAAATCCAATGTTTCAAAAGCAATGGAAAGATATGATTATATCGTTTTAAAATATGGAGTTAGTGAGTATCCAAATTTCATCGGAAGAACTTTAGATACCAATAATGCTAATTCATATATCCTGTCACTCCCATCTGATGCACTAGTTTCCATCATTGTAATATTGTCAATTTTATCTATAACAGTGATAAGTTATGTGATAATAAAGCAACGAAAATTTATCAAAAAATAAAATAAAGGGCTTTGCCTTTTATTTTTTTATATTTTTTAAAAATAACATATATGTTATAATTTTTGTCAGGAGGAAAAAATAAATGAAACTAAATCGTTTTGTATTTTTGTTGACATCATTACCTTTGTTATTTGGTGTTGTTAGCAACGATTCATCTAATGCGAGTAAAATTATCGAAGACAAAGATGCGTCTGCACTTTTTGAAGATGATTTTAATGGCGAATATCTTGGACAAAAAGTAGTTAAAGCTATTGATCCATCTAAAGTGCCTGAAAAAATCGTTTTAAATTTCAAATTAGATGACGGCAAATATGATGACAAATGTTTTTATGTTTGGACAGATGGTGTCGATGGTAAAGAATACGAAAAAACTGGTGTGAATGATTTTGGGATGTATTTTGAGTTCTCACCAAATGATTATGGTTGGCCAGCATCCGACCGCTTTTATTTTATTATCAAGACAAGAAATACATGGGCAGGACAATCTTTAGATACTTTGGTCGAGTATGAAGATTTTCCAATTAATGAAGGAACAATGACATTATGGGCTGTTTATGGTGCAGGAAACGCAATCGATGTTTATGCAACTCAAGAAGAAACCGTTTCTGACACGATTATAAGCGCTAAATTCATCGATTGGAAAACAGCAAAAATCGTTTGTACTGGACCTATTAAAGGCTATAAATTGTATGCTTACGATGGACAATATTATGGTCTAGATGAAATGTATCGTGATTTATTTAGATACAAATATGAATTAGGTAGAGAGATCGGAAGAGCGTCGTGTAGGGAAAGAGTGTTGGATCGAGTGTAGATCT
>JAHZFY010000022.1:8517-14883 GCA_019421105.1 bacterium | reverse complement strand
AGAAACCAGAACCACCACTTTGTTTAACATAACGTCCATCAGCTTCTGCGCTGCCTTTAATTGTTTCTCTATAAACAACTTTTGGAACACCTAATGTCACGCTGACATCGTAGGTATTTTTTAATTTTTCAGCAATGTAAACTAAGTGAGTTTCACTTGTTCCACCAATTAACAATTGTTTTGTTTCGGTATTGCGTTTTAATTCGATGCATGGAGATTCTTTTAAAGTCTTTGCTAAAGCTTGATTTAATTTATCTTCATCTTTTTTATTAACTACTTCTAAAGATCTAAAATAAACAGCGGTTGGAAGTTTGACTGGATCATATTTGATAATGTTATTTTTATCGCATAATGTATAACCATATTCAATGTCATCTAATTTAGAAACTGCGCAAATATCGCCTGCTTGTACTGATTCGCAAGGAATTTGTTCTTTGCCTCTAACATAAAATAATGTGGAGATTTTTTTAGTTTCATTGATGTTTGGACAATAAACTTCATCACCAACGTGTAAGACACCAGAATTAACTTTCATGATGTTAATCGTGCCACTATATGGGTTGACAGTTGTTTTAAAAATATAAGCTGAGAAAGGTTCATTGCTTTCTGTTTTTCTAATGATTGTGTTACCTTTTTCATCAGTGCCTTCATATGGTTTTAAATCATCTGGATTTGGCATATAGGAAATAATCATATCTAACATGGTATGAAGACCGATGTTATTAATTGCAGATCCAACTAAGACAGGAGTTAAATCACTATTTAAAACGCCTTTTCTTAAACCTGTATGAATTTCTTCCATAGTCAAAGCTTCACCAGAGAAGAATTTATCTAATAACGCATCGTCAGTTAAAGCGACACGTTCTGTAATCTTGCTATGTAATTCTAATACTTTTTCGCGTTTGTCATCATGAATGACATCATCGACGCATTCTTTACCATTGTATTTTCTTGCTTTTAAATCGACGACATTAATAAATCCATCGAAGTTTGCGTCATGACCAATTGGTAAACAAAATGGAACGCAGTTTTTAGATAACTTTGTAGAAATTTCTTCAAAAACTTCTTCAAATTTAGCCTCACTTTTATCCATCTTGTTCATATAGATAATTGTAGGAATTCCTCTTTTTTTCAATAACTTATAATGTTTGATTGTTTCAACTTCAAGTCCTTTTGAAGCATCCACTAATAAGATGGCGCCTTTAATAATTTTAGCAACGCCAATTGCCTCATAAATAAAATCGTCGTTACCAGGAATATCAATTAGGTTAATCTTATAACCATTATATTCAACAGGCACGACGGCAAGCGAACACGATGTTAATCGGTTCTTTTCTTCGGTTGTAAAATCGGAGATTGTGTTTTTCTTTTCAATGCTTCCTTTGTCTTTTTTCGCAGTAATGGCAAACAACGACTCAACCAATGTCGTTTTGCCAGTGCCCTGGTGTCCAAGCACAGCGACATTCCTAATATTTTGGGTTAAAAAATCCATGAATCAGTTCCTCCTTATTCATTAGGTTTTTTATTCGGTAGTTTTATTTTAAAACATTTTATTTATCTTTTAAACAAAATTGTGTGCGCGTGTTACTTTTTTCTATGAAAAAGAAATATAAAGAAGCATTCAAATAAAAAAGGCGCATCCTTAAATGCGCCTATTAGCAAGTTTTTGCTTATAAAGTTATCGTAAATGGAATAAACTCAACACCAAACATGCCATTGATGAAAGTTCCTTCCATATTTAATTTAGAATTTAAAGCAGGTTCTGTCATACCATAATTGTCCCATGAGAAATTAAACATATTTGGGCTAAAATAATATGCATTATCCCCTTTTCCGATTGCAAACCATCCACTTAATTCGTTGACAAAAGTGCATGTAAATTTAACGTATTCACCAAATAAGCTTTCGACATTGTTTTCATCTACTTGTGTTATTTTAACTTCAATATTTTCTTCTAATAATGTGCTTTTAACAATGCTGAAGGTTCCATCATAAGAATCATAAGTTCCTTCTATAGAATAAACTTTGTCTTTATTTAATGTATCATCATAATCATTGATGCGAAGCATAGACGTTGCGTCCGCAAAATAAACCGATCCATCACTTGGATTTTTATAAACTACTTTACCTTTAATCGTGTGCTTTATGGTGTTATCTGTTTCTAATTTAACATCCTTTATATTTTCAAAATCAGTTGAACTTTGTTCTTTGACTTTAATCAACAACGTGTCGCTTATTGTTTTAGCTTTGACGCTGATGAGTGATTCCCCAGCCTTTAAAAAATTTAAAGTAGCATTTTCGCCAATAGAAATAACTTCAGGGTTGCTAGATGTAATCTCATAAACCAAGTCAGCTGGATTAGTTTTTATATCTAACTTAATTGGTTCTTGTCCTACTTTTACATCATTAAATGCTTCTTTATTTAATATTTTTATGGAAGAAACCTCTTTTTCTACGATTTCAATTTTGGTTGGAATCATATATAGTTTATTTTCTTGGTACTCAACCTTACCCGCAATGAATCCATCAACTTTAATCACGTAATTATTTTTAATATCTTCTAATAAGCCAATATTATCTTTATCAAAATATGACAATTCAACATCGTAAGTAGAATTTTCAATGCTCATCGTAATCGTTTTATAATTAACTGTTGTCTTGCCGATGATTGTCGCGTTATGGATATGGCTTAAATCAATCGCGTTTAAATCTTCTCCACTCATATATAAAGGAGTGTCATCAACGATTACTTCTTTTTCAAAGTTAATTGTTTCAATTGTTGTTAAATATCTTTGACCATCCTTATTTTCCACTAATTTGGCATTTAAAGCATAGGTGTTATTAACACTTATCATAGAAAACATAAAACCACTATCTTTTAAAGCGATTGTCCCACTTGCATCACCTAGGATGCATAAGGATGTTTCATCACTTGCAATTACTTTTGCAACAACATTGTAATTCAACCCTAATTCAGCATCTTTTAATTCACCTATTGAACTGATTACTTCATCAGGCCAAACATTGATGTGAATATCATCTAAAACTTTGCCATTAGATACTAAAGAAATGATCGATTTACCTTCATTTAAAAAGCTAACCACACCATCACTTGTTACTTTGCAAGCCTCTTCATTATCATTTAAAAATTCATATTTGGCATCTTTTGGTGTAATTTCAACTTCTAATTTTTTTGGCTCGCTTGATGGGGTTAAATTTTTAAAATCCATCTTATTTATGATAGATCCAACCACCTCAATTTCAGAACTTGTGCTCGATGAGGTAGATGATGTATCAGATGTTGTAGTGGTCGTTGTGGTTTCATCTTTGCTAGAAGATGATATTTGACTACTGTCATTATTTATTGGGGAACAAGCACAAAGTAACATTGCGCATGCTAAAACTAAAACCTTTTTCATAAATACTCCTAAATTAAATTATTTTATAAATTCACATGATGATATTAAAAAGTTATGGGCGTTATTTTCATCAAATGTTGCTTTTCCAAACAAAACACCAACTAAAGAAATTTTATCTCCATCTTTAGCAGAAAATAAACCATAGTCATTTATATCTAAACAAGTAAATCCACCATATTTTTTATCAGTTAATACATAATTGTAATTGATATGTTTTTCCGTTAGTTTAACTGTGGCTTCAAAACTGCAATACATAGCATGTATACCATCATATTTTTCAATATCATCTTTATTTAATTGCTTTGGCTCCATTTTTGGAAAATAACGATTTATTTCACTAACATTCATAAATCCTACTTCACCTAATTCTTTTAAACCCAAATATTCTTCTAAGACTCCAGTAAAGCGATATTCTTTACCGACTTCTAAAGTTAAAGCTTGGATGGCTAAAGTATCGTATATGGCTAAAGTACCAGTATCATCGACTAAAGCACATTTATTTTTCAAATCATTAGCAACTAAAATACCTTCGACTGTATAAGGTTTACCAACCTCTTTTACATCTTTTATTTTTGTGACAATCGTCTCATCTTTTATCACTTCAAATTCAAAGCTATCTTTAGCATTTTTATTTTCATTTATAAATACTTCTATAGTCGTTTTACCAACACCCTTAATCAATACATTTTGATCTTCGATAATAGCGACATCTTGATTAGAAGAAATGATGCTATAAGTAGCAGTTGATGGACTAAATTGGATGTCTAAATTGATAGGGAACACATTGTATTGATTCAAATTAGAAAATGCATCCTTATTCAATATTTTGATTTCAGCATCCGAATAATCAACACTAGAAGTGTGGCTAGTTGTCGTTTCGCTAGTTTTACTTTCCTCACCAGTGCTGCTTGTAATAGTTTGAGTCGGATTACAAGCCGTCATTGCCAAAATCAATGGCAAAAATAAAAAAGATAATTTTTTGTTCATATTTCCTCCTTATTATCTTACATACAATTTATATCAAATAAAAAGATGACATTCAATCAATGTCAATGAAACATATAAATTATTGAACTGTTGTGTATTTTTTTTATTAGACAACTGTCAAAAATAAAAAAACAGCCTACACTGGCTGTTTAAATATTTCCCCATATTTTATCAACCCATTCAGGATGATCAATAAACGGATTTCTATTGCCTTGAATATCTTCTGCAGCTTCATTTCTTTGAATTTCACTAGCGTCGATTGGATATTCGTTATTCCATTTAATTAAGTCGCTTAATTTGCCCATTGTTTTTGCAGAAGTCGAATCGTTATTGGTATCCACTAATCTGAAGTTTGAATTAGCGACAACACAATAAAATACAATTCTTGCGGTTATTCCACGATACTTTTCATCGCCCCAGCTCTCCATAGCAGGATCCCATCCACTGCTTTGGGATTTTTTTCCTTCAACAAAAAAGGCGTTACCTCGTGAACCATTTTGGGCTTGGATAGTTGGTCTAATAACATGAATATCATCTTCAACAGAACCACCACCTCTTGAATTTGGCCAAACATGTTCTCGATTAAATGTTGTCCAAGAACCATTGAAATATTTAGATTCTCCAGAATAAAATCCGATTAAGTTATTTGGATTATTTGGATCACCATCGGTTTTTGGGAAATATTTTCCCATATTTTTATATCCGACTTCAAAAGTTTTTTCCTTGCGGTTTAATGTTTGAAGTTCTTTTAAAAATGCCATGCCGTTTTTAGAAGTATCGACATCTTTATAATAATATTCGATTTCATCTAAACTTGTCGAAGATGAACTTGTAGATGTATCTTCACTGCTTGTGGAAGTCGATGTTTCGCTATTAGAAGTTTGGCTACTTAATGACGTGGAAGGTCTAACAACGCACGAAGTTAAAGAAAGCAAAAGTAAAGGTAGTAATAAAATTTTTTTAGTTTTCATATTTATATTCCTTTTTATCTAACAATGCTTGAAGTATTGGATGATGATTCAATAATTAATGGTCCACCATTCACCATGATGACAATAATACAAATAATCATCAATAAAACAATGGCACCTATCACGATAATAGGTACGATTGGAATACCTTTTTTAGCCATGTCCATCTTTTGGGTTTCATCTAAAAGATTAGGATCTATTTCTAAATCTTTAGTTTTGATATAATTTGGATCTTTTTTTGCTTCTTCTTCACATTTTTGTCTTCTAGATTTAAACATTTACACAGTTTCCTTTAAATAGTATTTTTTGCTCACTTTTAAAAGCAAGGACAATATTATAACATTAAACGGAATATTAAAAAATAGTGTCATCAATTGGCAAAAGAAAATAATCATGAATAAATCCATGCCAAAGGCAACCGCTTTCATTAAGCTTCCATATAAAGTCATAATTAATAATTCGATTAAAAAACAAGAGAAAGTGATTTGATAGACATTAAAAGGTATATCAGAATACTTTTTACTTTTGTTGATGAAATAATTAAATAAGATGAGGCCAACAAATAAAATAGCCATCAGTATTGGGAATACTATTTTCATCCAAAGATGAATATGATAATGATGCGAAAACCAATTAACATCATCATTTAAAATCAAAAACAAACTGATTAAAAATAAAGAAATCGCCATAAAAGAATAGGTGATAATCATCGATAATTTCTTAGATTTAAGTTTTAAAAATAAACTAAAAAATAACCCAGCGGCAACTCCTAAAAGTAAATATGTTGAAGTGATGCTTGGAAACCAAGGGAAAGCTTTTATATCAAATATAAAATATCCAAGAATATCCGATAATCCTCCAACTAAGCCACCATAGATTGGTCCTAATAAAATAGAAGCAAAAATAATTATTGCAGGACCTCCAAAAGAAACCCTAACAAATGGCACTGCGGAGATATAATTAATCGCGACAACCTTATTTAAAATGCA
>JAHZFY010000022.1:1302-8471 GCA_019421105.1 bacterium | reverse complement strand
GTCTAAATCCCCATAACAAAGAATAGGTGCTCGTATTATTCATCTTTATTTCCTCCTAACTCATCCAATATGTAATATGCAAACGCTAATGATCCACACACTAAAATAATATCATCTTTAAACTCTGACATTTTATCTTTTAAAAGCTGTAAACAATCCTCTTCATATTTATATTCATCTAAATACAAGAAATATTCATCTTTTGTTCTAGCTCTTTCATGAGGGAAAGAAGTTAAAGTAACATCGTTAGATATAAAAGATAATTCTGTTAACATCATCGATAAATTTTTATCTTTAAAAGTAGCAAAAATAATATGCACTGGTTTATTTTCAACATTTATTTTTTCAATTGAATCTTTTAATGCAGATATACCATGAGGATTATGCGCTCCATCGATAATGGTTAATGGGTTATTAGTTATTACATTCATTCTTCCAAACAAATGAAATTCTTTTAAACCCTTTCTAATATCTTTTTCATCTATAGCAAAACTATCTTTTAATAAATCGATGCACGATAAAGCAATGCAAGCATCTTGAATAGAAAATAACCCGATGGAATTAATAAATAACTTTTCATATGGTTTAAAATCAAATTCATAACCATTTTTGACATAAGTCTCATTTAAAGATTCTTGCATTTGAATGACATTTGAATTGGTCCTACTAGCTTTTAAGGCTACAGCGTTTAAAGCTTCTTCATCTAATTTTCCAACAAGACAAGGGACATTATCTTTAATTATCCCCGCTTTATTAAAAGCGATTTCGCTGATGCTAGATCCTAAATATTCTGTGTGTTCCAAACCAATAGAAGTGATTATTGATAAAATAGGTGTAAAGATATTAGTCGCATCATTTTCTCCACCCATACCACATTCTATAACGCATATATCACAACCTTGATTTTTAAACCAAGTTAAAGCGATAAAAGTTTCAACTTCAAAACTTGATAAGTCATATTTTTTAATTTCTTTTTGATATTGTTTAATAAGGCTTGCAAATTCATCTAAGGTTATAGATTTATTATTGATGGTTATCACTTCTAAAGGGGTTTTAAAATAAGGTGAGCGATAATACCCTACCTTATAGCCGTGATTAATATAAATATCATTTAAAATTAACCCCGTTGTCCCTTTCCCGTTAGTGCCGGCAATATGGATAGAAGGAACATCAAAATCAAATTTAATCTTTTTTAAAAAAGTATCAAAATTATCTCTTTGATATTCAACACGTAAAGACTTTAAATATGTAGCTAATTCAAAAGTATCCTTAAACATCTTATTCACTATATCACATTTAGTATTATTAAAATATTAATTTAATAAAAATTGTGATAATATATAAGCCTATGAAACAAAGTGGTATTAAAATCATAGCCTTAAATAAAAAAGCATCATTTAATTATTTTTTAAGCGATCATTTAGAATGTGGCATCGAATTATATGGAACAGAAATTAAATCCATAAGAGATAACGGTGTCAATATTTCTGATGCCTATGTTTTAATAAGAAATATGGAAGCATATGTTATCAATATGAATATATCTCCATATAAAAAAGGAAATATCTTTAATAAAGACCCATTAAGAGATAGGAAGTTATTGATGCATAAAAAACAAATATTAAAATACTTCCAAAAATCAGAACAAGGTGGATACACAATTGTGCCAACTAAAATCTATTTAAAAGAAGGAAGATGCAAAATTGAAATTGCCTTAGGAAAAGGTAAAAAACTATACGATAAAAGAGAAGATATTAAAAAGCGCGATATTAAAAAAGACATCGCTCAAAAACTAAAAGATTATAATTAAAAACCCGATTGCTCATCGGGTTTTATTTTTAAAATATTTTATCGACTAATTCTGGGTAATCGATATATGGGTTTCTATTTCCTTGATAGGCATAGATACGATTGTTTCTTTGAATTTCAAATTCATCAACTGGATCTAATTCATGCCATTTAATCAATACGGATAACTTGCCCATAGAAACATCATTGTTTGGATCTAGTAAATCATCTAATACAAGTCCTTCATATCTTGTATACATATAAAATAAGATACGAGCAACATCACCACGATGATCGCCAACGAATTTATGGACTCCACCGATATCATCATGAGTTAAATTTGGATATAAAGCTACACCTGAATTTGTTTCATCATAAAATTTATTTCCATGGAAACCATTACCAGCAGTACATGCAACACGCAAGTTATGCAAATCAGATGTATGATTTCTTGTGCTTTCTTCAGGTCTAACAGTTCCGGTTAAATTCATTTGTGAGCAAGCCCAAACGTGTTCTCTATTCCAAGAAGAACCACTATCCCAAATAGGTTTGATATCATCACCATCATATAAACCATATAAATAGCCAGGTGTTTTAGGATTTTCATCAGCGTAAATCAACATTGTTTTAGCATCAGAATAACTTGTTTTTGTCATATTAGAAATCTTATTTCTTAAATCCAATAACAATGTTGAACCATCTTTATTAAAATCGATACCTTCATAATATTTTTCTAATGTAGTTGGTTCATAATTGATATTAGGAATACCATTTTTACCAGGTTCGACAGGAACTGGATTATAAATATCTTCAGTGATATCTAATTCACTATCATAAGCGGTTTCAATACTAAAAGATAATGAATATAAATAAATTGCCGCATTGCCAGTTGATTGCAAAGTTAATGAAAAATCGGATACAGTTTGATTAATTTCAACACTGCCAAATTCTGTTAAAGCTGTTGTTGAAAATTCATGATTATCGTTATAGTCTGAAGCATTAATATTAATTGTGCCTCCGCCTCCATTAGCGTTTTTAATCATTAAAGAATAACTAATTAATGTCACTTCTTCATCAAATGATGTTTTCATTGTCCATGGTGTTTTTTGAGGATTCTTTTTGCTTCCAATTTGAATGCCATCTGCTCCTGCACCATAAAATGAAAATGGATCAACTGTCCAATGACATCCATTAATGTCATATTCACCACCAGATTGAGTGAAATCGTTTCTTTCAAACTTATGAGAAAAATGTTGAATTTTTGTGCTTGGAAGTTCGCTAGTTGAAGTAGAGGTATCACTAGTGGATGTTTCACTACTTGTAGAAGAACTTGTTTCACTACTAGTACTGCTACTAGTATCTTTGCCAGTTGTATTTGTGGAACTATTTGTTGTAGTTGTATTATTAGTTACACATGATGACAATAGCAATGCTGCACTTAGTAATAAAAATTTAAGTTGTTTCATATTTACTCCTTTTATCCTT
The DNA here is from genome assembly GCA_019421105.1 of bacterium. Taxonomy (GTDB): domain Bacteria; phylum Bacillota_I; class Bacilli_A; order RFN20; family CAG-826; genus CAJOOD01. Next base: position 5,198 of record JAHZFY010000022.1, on the reverse strand, counting down.
AAATATAATAACCGAATTTTGCCATAAAAAAAGACTAGATAAACTAGTCTTTATTTTTTATTATTGCCTATTTCACAATTGCTTTTCTTTTTGTGAAAGCAAATATTGCAATTAAAGATACTGCTAACATGCTAACAGCGATGATAACGGTAATATATCCTTCATTGCTAATAACACTATTATTATTGACATTTGCTGCCACTAACATGTTTGTAGTAGCATCAAAAGTTTCATGATTTGCTCTTGCCCAAGCAGATAATCTAGCATACATATTTGCAAATAAGACATCTTCAATAAACATTCTTCTTTGTTCAGCTGTTAAGTTATTGAAAGCTTCTTTTGCTTTTACATAATATTCTAAACATGCGCCTGTATCAGCATTATTATCAGTTGAAATTTCTGGGTGTAAATAATTATTTATAAATTCTTCAATAGCTACAACATTTGGATCTGCTTCATAATATTCGATGCGAGCATACTCCCAACCTATTTGACTTCCTGTTGTTGTTTTAACAGTTAATGTCTGTATATTTTTTTCTGTAATATCAACGACTAATGTAGTGCCATCATCAGGGAAATTCTTTGTGACAACATCTTTATTATTAACGTTTGCTACGATAGTTTGAGTCTTTGTTGCCCATTGTGCAAAACCTAATTCAACTGATTTAATAGCTTTTGCCTTTGATGTAATAGTTAATGTTGCAGCTTTAGAAACTGGCATGTTTTTAATAGTGCTAGATTGTTTATTAACAGAATCCCATGTGAATGTAACATCAGGGTAATCTAATGTATGACCTGTAAAAGAACTACCCCATGTAGCGAAATCAGGATGACTGCCAAACACTAATCTAGTTTCAACAGCAACAACAACTGGTATTTCAACGGTTTTGCTTTCATAAGTTGCAACTACAGTTTTTGTTTCAACTGTTAAAACTTCAGGTGTGAAAGTAATATTTTCTAAAGCAACAGGTAATTGAGTTGCATTAGTATAATTTGCTGTAAATGTTAAACCAGTAGGATCAAATGGTTGTCCCTCAAATTGTTCAACAGCAGTGCCTTCGTAAGTTAATGTATCTAATACACCAACTGTAACAGGAATTTCACAAGTCACAGTTTCATATGAAGCAATAACTTTTGTCGTATCTTTTGTCAAAACTTCAGGTGTGAAAGTAACGTTATTTAATGGAACATCCATACTATCATTAGTATAATTTGCTGTAAATGTTAAACCAGTAGGATCAAATGGTTTATTTTCATATTGTTTTGCGACTTCGCCTGTATAAGTAAGAGAATCTAAAGTTCCAATGTCACCTTTTGAAAAATAAACTTCTATTGATTTGATATACATTGCTTTTGACCCAGCAGTAAGAGAAATGCTTAATTCAGTCTTAGGGCTAGTTGCAACATCAAAAGTATATTTAGTACTTTCTTTAGTCAAATTAATGACTTCACTTTGAACACCATCAGTTAAAACGCTTAATGTAGCACTACCACCTGTACATGAATCAACAACCACTTTAAATATATCACCATCAAAATTTGATGCAGGGGTTGTTAAAGCCCAACCATCCTTTTGAGGCTTTTTACTACTACCAATCTGTACACCCCTTCCATTAGTTCCACCTTCGAATCCGACATAAGTAGAAGTACCATAAGTCCAATCTACGCCACTCAAATTGGCAGTACCACCATTTTGAGTTATTTGTCCGCTACCAAAAGTGTGAACATATGGACTAGCAGTTGCAACAGCCTTAGCGTTTTCTAAAGTGTCATTATTTGAAGCAACATTTAAACCAATTCCACAGCCCAATGCTAAAACACCACAAATAAATGCACCAAGAAAGGTTTTTGTTTTGAACATATTATTTTCCTCCAATGAGTTAATGTATATTAGTTAACTATCTGCTTTCGAGCATAGTAACCATATATACAATTAAATTACCATACTATTGCAAATAGTTAAACAATTTTTTTGATTTATAAAAAATATGTATAATTTTACCACTACTTCGTGGCTTTTTTACGTTTGATAATTACAATTAAAGAAATTGTAGAAATACTTAAAATTCCAATTAAAGAAATAATGATTACATATGAATTAGATTCAAATGTAGACATATTGAAATTAGAAGCATTAACTAAACTATTAGATGCATCAAAAGTTTCACCATTTGCTCTTGCCCAAGCAGATAATCTAGCATACATGTCTACAAATGAGGCATCTTCAATAAATAATTTTCTTTGTTCCACGGTTAAATTATTGAATGCAACTTTTGCTTTTGCATAGTAACCATCAGCGCCTAAACATGCATCTGTATCAGTATTGTTATCAGTTGCAATTTCTGGGTGCATGAAATCATTGACGAAGGTTTCAACAGCAACGATATCTTTTGCATTATCTTTAACAGTGTAAGTTAATTCCATTGTATAAATGGTTGAACGTTTTGATAATGTTCCAATTTTAAAAGTGGAAACAGGAGCTGCGCTTAAATCCCATTCTTTTGTATTTGTGCAATCAGCTAATTTGGTATGTTTTTCATTTAATGCACCTGTTGATGGAAATGTCATACTACCATCAAAAATAACTATATCTGAGTTATCGTATTTAGCGCCTACAAGCTTAACATTTGTGATTTGAAATTGTGCAGAAAAACTAAAAGTTGCATTACCATTTTTTTTGCTAGATCCAAATGTAAGACCACCATTTTTAGCAGTTTGAACAGTGTTTGTTGTGTCAATAGATTTTAAGACTGATGCTTTATCTAAAGTAGTGTCGGATAATGTCATGAAATTAAGCGCATTTTCATAAGTAAATCCTTCTCCACCTGTTGATGTTAAATTTGCTTCGTCATAAAAATTAAAATTGATGACATTACTTTCCGTTGCAAAAGCAACATTTAAATTATCATTTGTTTTTGTTAAACCGCCAAAAAGAAAAGCACCGACGGCAAATGCTAAAAGCAAAGATTTTGTTTTCACTTTTTCCCCTCCATAAAAATCTTTATAATAAGCCAAAGGCATTATTACCAAACAAAAAGAATTTGCAGCGAAATACAAATTTTTAAAAACTACAAAGAACAATTTTCATATCAAGAACGTCTATTACGCTCTTAAATACAGGAAAATATTATCATATGCTATATTAAAATCAATAATAAATTATTTATTTTTGCCTAAGACAATGCTCATTTTTTGTCTTCTGATAAAACGATTGTTCATTTCATTGATTAAGAATTGATTATGCTTTTTACAATTTTTAATATTTTTAACAAAGTAAATCAATATGAAATAAATGATCATAAACGCGGTTATAAACATCAAAGCGGAAAACATCGTCAATCCATAAAAATAATCGATGCAGATCCCTAAAGGCAAGGCAACCACTAAAACGATACCTAAAGGTATTAAAAATGGTCGAATACCAAAATACCAAACTAATTTAATAAATTCTTTTGGCGAAGATTGAATAAGGAGTGTAAATGAAAATTCTATAAACATAACTAATACAAATACACAGCCATACACAATATATCCAACAAGATTATATTCAATAGTGATAAACAATGGTAAAGATACAACTAAAGGAATCAAAACCAACAATGATGATAAAATGATACATCTTGCCATCAATAGTTTTAAAGACGCTCTTTTATGCCACATTGAAAATAAATAAGGCAATATAAACCAAAGCAAACCAAAAGTGACAATTAAAAATGTTGCAGGTAGTAAATATTCTCTATTGAAGATAAAAGACAATCCTAAACCTAAGACAATCGCGCTTAAAAACATAGATAAAGTTTGAACGATCATCTTAGAAGAATATTTTGTAATTTCGATTTCATTTTTATCATCCATGAGATTAGTTTCTAAGTATGGTTTAGGTTTAACATTATTAT
>JAHZFY010000022.1:0-1292 GCA_019421105.1 bacterium | reverse complement strand
CAATTAATGGTGGCAAAATTATGATCATAAAGCCAACAGCACCAATCGTGTTCATTTCAAATAAAACAAATGTTTCAAATCCTTGATACATCAATAATACTGCCATGATTATCATCGCAGGGAATGCGACTCTATCTTTTTTCTTTGATACACAGTAAATACACAAAGCAAAGAATAAAACTATAAATACAATGTAGACAAAAAATCCTAATAAACCATATTGACCTAAAATTTGTACAAAAGTAGAATCGACAGCTAAATACATATCAGAAGAACCAGTCAATGCTTGAACATAACTTGAATAATAATAATTAAAGTTTCTAAAACCAAAACCAAAAACCCATTGTAATGGGGTATTTAATATATCAAACGCTCTTTGCCAAACAGTAGTTCTACCTGTAAATGTTGAAAAATCTTTATTTAAAATTGTCGTAGAAATATATTCAGACAAATTGATTATAAATTCTACTTTTAAATGATATAAGACAGCGTATAAAGCAACTATTCCACCAATTAAAAATAACACTCCAACTAAAGAGAAGATATTTCTAAATGTTTTTGCTTTGATGGTTGCAAAAAATCTATAAATATAATAGATGATAATTCCTAGCATCGTTGTAGATAAGGCGGTATACGATGTTGAAAATACCATAGCGATATATAACAACCATATGAATAAAGAATGCCACCAATGATGTTTTAAAGCATCGATCATTATCAATGCAAAAATACCAATCATCAATAATTGACCATAGTTATTTTCATTATGAAAGAAAGATTTGATTGATTCATATATTGCTTTTTGGCCTTCTTCTAAACTGATAGTAAAAATGTATTTATATGATTCAAACTCAGTAGCTAAAGAATATATTATTGCTCCGATACAAACTAAAACAACCATCCATAAAGGGAACAACAATGATTTTGTTCTTAAAATTCTTTTGGACCATATAGTTAACATTAAATACACTAATGAAGCCGAAACAATTAATCCAATTGTCCAAGACAAACGATCGACGAGTAAAGGATTATAATCAAAATTTATGTCTTTAATAGAGTAACTACCAGGACCGTTATACCAAATTCCAAACAATCCACAAAATAAAAAAATGACAGTAAATGGTAAAAATAGCCATGATGGCTTAGCCCTATTTTTCTTTTTTTCTATTATGTAATAAATTAATATGCTACCTAAAACTACAATGGAAATTAACACTAATTCTTTTAAATCAAAATGGGTCATATATTGGAAAGATAAAAAATTCATCCCTTCAACCAATACAACACCGAAT
>JAHZFY010000021.1:14016-15158 GCA_019421105.1 bacterium | reverse complement strand
ATTTATATTAGTGTAATTATGAATTATAATTAGTGAAGAAGTAAGGATAATTAATATGAAAGATAATGCTATTTTTGAACCGCTAGAATTGTATAATTCTCAATTAAAAACACAATTTAATGATGAAGCAAATAAGTTTTTTGATGAATTGGTAAAAGCATCTGAAATCGATGTAAATTTAAATGCTGAAACCGTTAAAAAATATAATCACGCAAATGCAAAATTTGAAGAAGCAAAATCGCATACAGGTAAAGCTAAAGGATTAAAAATCTTTTTAATTATATTAGCTGTTGTTGGCGCTATACTTGCTTTAGTGGGTGGTATTTTTACTTATTTTGCAATTACTAAAAATGATTCTTATTTAATTCCTATATTGTTATTAGTAGGTGGGCTAGTCTTATTAGTTTCCATGATTCTCATCATTTGTTTAAAACTAAATGGACTTATAAAAAAACGTCTAGCTTTACAAGCAAAACTTGAAAAAGAAAAAAATGATTTATTAAGCGAATGTTATCAACAAGTTAGCCCATTATGCTCTCTATTTGATTGGAACATGCCGGCTAAAATAATGAGAAGAGCCACACCTCTTTTAAAAGTAGATGATTATTTTGATATAGCTAAATTTAATTATTTAAATAAAAAATACGGATTTAGCAACATTGATGATAAAGATACATCAACAGTGTGTGTTTTATCTGGCTCTATTGTCGGAAACCCGTTTTTAGTAGTGAGAAATTTTCACACATTTAAATCTAGTAAAGTTTATACAGGTTCACTTACAATTTCATGGCAAGAAAGAGAAGTGGATTCTGAAGGTAGAGTAAGATATGTTACAAGAACACAAACCTTAACTGCTCATTTAAGTAAACCTGCTCCAGCGTATGAATATAACACATATTTAGTTTATGGAAACGATGCTGCTCCTGATTTAAGTTTTTCAAGAGTGCCTTCTGGAATGAAGGGTAAAGATGAAAAAGACATCGATAAGCACGTTCAAAAACAAGAAGATGATTTGGTCAAATATGCTGATAAAGCTGTCGCACAAGGCAAAAACTTTACACCTATGTCAAATACTGAGTTTGAAATCTTGTTCGGTGCTTTAAATAGAGATAATGAAGTTCAATTCAGATTGTTGTTTACCC
>JAHZFY010000021.1:11945-14006 GCA_019421105.1 bacterium | reverse complement strand
ATGTTATTCAATAGATTTTGACAAAATATTCTATAAATTGCTATTTTATTTTTATTATATGACAATTAGTTTGTTAATGTAACTGTTCTATACAAAACATCCTTAACAAGCAATAACATTGGGCATCTCCAATAAATATGTAATTATACTAAAAAGTTCTATTAAAAATATTAAGTTAATTAAAAGCAAAGAACCTTATGGGGACGATTTCTATTTTGAAAAGAAGGGTTCATTAAATTTTATTGTCTCGGAGCACTCTCAAAATAATGATATTTACGCAAACCCATATAAATTTAAACACTATGATGTTAAAGCTTTAAAAACTATGTTTGTGGATTACGCAAATGAATATTTTAAAGGTTTGTTCTTTGATTTAGCGCCTTTATTATCTATTCCTTTATATCAACAACATAAACCAGTTGAGTTTATCTATGATAAGATGGATAAATATGAAAGAAACTACACAAACTATGAAGAAGAAACTTTAGCCAATGCTTTTGATAATTCCTTATTTGTTCATCCAAATTCAGTTACTAGACCAATTTTAAAAACACAATTTATCAATAAAAAAGGTAAATCAGATATCGTCAATGTTAAAGCCTATACTTTTAAAACAATTCAAAGATTAGAATATGTTCCTACCATGGGTGGAGATGGGCATATGCACAATGTTCCTGTTTATTGGGATGAATATATTCCTTTAGAAAATGACACCACCATTTGTGTTAGGGCACACAATATTACAAGAAAAGATTATGATACAAGTGGTAATACCTTCATAGGAAAAGGAGGTATAAATGGTGCGCACACTTTCCAAAGAGGACTATTTGCCTTTATTGCTTCTGAAGGTTTCAGCGATGAAAACGAAGATGAATTAGAATCGATATTTAGTTATAATAATAAAGAAAAGAAGGAGGAAAATTAATTATGGCTAATGCATTAGATGAATTAAATGGACCAACAATGGAACAAGGACGTGATGTTAACGTTATCGCAAAACAAATACCAATCAAAGTTGGTGTTGGTTCTTTAATCTTTGAAATTTTATTGTGGGTTTTAGGTATTTTGCCAGGAATCATTTTCTTAATTATGAAAGTCAAAGCAGACAACCATTTAAGAAAATTAGAGCAAAGAATCCAACGTGATGCTTCTTCAATTGATAATTATTTAGAACAACGCGTTGTCATTTTATCTAACTGCGCAAAGCTTTTAGATAAAGCCATCGATTTAGATAAAGATACATTAACCGCAATCGCTGCTTATAGAGGTGGAAGCAAACCAGATAACGATTCCATTAGAAACGACATCGCTTCTAAAATGGAAAGTGTTGCAACTCAAATTAATGTCGCAGTTGAACGCTACCCAGATTTAAAAGCTCATGATGAAATTGCCGATGCGATGCAACAAAACTCTTATTTACAAAGAGAAATCACTGCCGCTCGTGAAGTGTATAACGATTCTGTTAATCAATGGAACCATGATGTTAACTCTTGGCCAACAAAAATGATTGTTGCTGCAAGAAAAGGTTATACAACAAGAATTCCATTCATTGCTTCTAAAGAAGTCAAAGAAAAGGCTAGAGACGTATTCTTTTAGTTAAAGAGCCACTTCGGTGGCTTTTTTTATACACTGTTTAGGTTCATAAAAATTTATATTTAAACTTATATAATTATTAATATAATTATTAGCGTGTAATAGACACAATATAAGGAGATAAAGATGAGCAAAAAGAAACTTTTTTATGTTGGCTTAATCGGTTTTCTTGGTGGTTTTGCTATGGTTTTACCAAACCTACAAAATGCAAGAACTTATGTAGAAGTTAATGCAGCAACCACTCATGTGCAAGAAGAAGTAGATGATGTCAACACTTACTATGAATCAGTAAGGGGCTTAAAAGGAGATGAACTTTTAAATGGTCTAAGAGCCATTAATTCATCAGAAAGAAAAAGAGTAGTGGGGTATAAAAGCCTAGGTGAGTATTTTAAAGAAACCGATGGTGACCCACATAATCCAAATAATTTAATTGGTTTTTATTCAGGCACATCTGCTGCTTTTAGTGGC
>JAHZFY010000021.1:0-11935 GCA_019421105.1 bacterium | reverse complement strand
ACTTTTAACCGCGAACACGTGTGGCCAGATTCACGCGGGGGCGGAAGAATAGATGGCGATATTCATATGACTCGCCCAACACTTGGTTATCAAAACGGATCTAGAGGCAATTCTTTTTATGTCGAAGGTAAAAAGACATCGGATGTAGGTTGGGACCCAGCAATGGAAACATGGGGCGATGAAAAATATCGTGGTATTGCTGCAAGAATTGTTTTTTATGGCCCGATTGCTAGTGATGTTTTAAGCTTAGTGGACGTTGAAGATGACTATGAATCAAACAACACAATGGGTAAATTAAGCGATTTATTAAAATGGAACGAAGCTTACCCAATCGATTGGAGCGAAATTCAAAGAAACGAAGCCGCGAACTTAATTCAAGGAAATAGAAACCCATTCATTGACCATCCTGAATTTGCAAAGATGGTCTATGATCCAACTTACGATGGTCCTGGGGCTCTAATTGAAGAAGGAAGCCCATTTATTTCTATGACCACAAAGTTGACATTGATGGTGAATGATAAAGCTAATTTAAACGCTAAATTATATAATGGCCTTGCACCTATTACTTTTGAAAGCGATCATCCAGAAATTGTAAAAGTTGATAATAACGGTAATATTGAAGCATTAGCCAAAGGTGTTGCAACTATTACCGCTAAAGCAACTGTGGATGGTGTTGAAATCCAAAATAAATGTGTTATCACAGTTAACGTACCAATCGTTTTACAAGAAGTTGTTATTTCTGGATTAAACCCAATAGCGCCATATGGTTCATATTATGATATGGAAACAATGGTCGTTACTGCTAATTACAATGAAGGTATTAGCAAAAACGTTACTAAACAAGCTAAAATTGAAGGAAATATCGACACTAAAGTTTTAGGTAATCAAATAATTAAAGCCACTTTTGAAGGAAAAACAGGCGAATTTGTTGTTAAAGTTACAAATGTTGATTCATCAAGTACAATTGAATCTCCTAAAGAAAAATATGAAGTTGTTTTTAATTCAGCAGTATTTACGGGATTAGGTAGTGTTGATATTAATGGAATTAATTGGACCCTTGATGGTGATGGAGGTTATTTCTCGTATAATGCAAACTATGGTTTACACCTTGGTTCTGGTTCTAAACCATTCAAGAACATGACAATTTCTACAACTGATTTTAAAAACGAAGTTACAAAAGTCGTTGTTAACGCTACTGGTGCTGCATCTAGCAACGCCACATTGAGCGTTAGTGTTGGTGACACCACTTTTGCACCTGAAGTTGTTACCTTAGGCAACAACAATAATCAAGACTTTGCCTTTGAAGGCAGCGCTAAAGGAGAATTAAAACTCTCATTTGTCCAATCTTCTAGCAAAGCTATTTATGTTAAATCTATCACAGTTTATCATGGCACTGGGGAAACAATTATTGCCTACACCCCTAAACAACAAGCAAGTGCATATGCAGATTATTTCATTGAACAAACAAGTAAATATTGTTTAGGTAATGATGCTAATTATGATGCATTTATTAAAATTGTTAATGATGGTGTTTGGAATGATTTAAAAATAGAATATGAAGCAATGTCAAATGAAGCCAAACAAGAATTTTTAAATCATGAAGAATCAAATGTTGCTATGGCTTATGAAAGATATTCATTAATTGTCAATAAATATTTTGAAGTAGATGACTTTGCATCATTAAGAACAAATACAAAATTAAACATTAACAATATGATAATGAGCAACGAAACAATGATATTTACCATTATGTTGTTAGCGATTGTTGCTGTCAGCGGTATTGTAGGCGTTGTTCTTTTCAATAAAAAACAAAAAAGACAATAATCTATTATATTGGAATTTTATAATACTAGGTTATCGACAGTAGTTGTTTTTTAAAACATATTTGTATTTTGTCACAAAAAAGATATAATAATTGTGACAGGAAGTAAAAATGGCTATTGATAAAGAAATATTAAAAAGACTCAATAAACGAAACATATCGATATTTACTATAAATGATATTATTGACTTAGGATCATATGACAATCTTAGAAAAACATTAGAAAGAATGACGAAGGCTAATATTTTGAGAAGATTGATTAGAGGAGTTTATGAAATTCCTAAATATAATAAAACATTTAATATGATTGCGCCACCCTCTATAGACGCAATAGCCAAAGCCGTCGGTAGAAATTTTAATTGGAACATCTATCCATCAGGCAATTATGCTTTAAATATTTTAGGCATTTCGACTCAAGTTCCAGCTAAGTATATTTACATTAGTTCTGGACCTAATCGAAAGTATGAGTACGAAGGGAATGTTATTATTTTTAAGCATGCAACTTTAAAAGAGACAAACTCGTTTTCTTATATTACTAACATAGTAATCCAGGCATTTAAAGAGTTAGGCAAAGATAATATTACAGATGAAATTATTGGATTAATCCATAAAAAACTTTCCAACAAAGAATTAAATCTTATTTGTGAAGAAGCAAAAAAAACAACAATTTGGATATATCAAAATATATTAAGATTAAAAGAGGGAGGCAACCATGAATAAAGTTGCAATTATGAGTTCAAAAGATAGGCAGTTTATTTTTGATACAACCGCTTCCAAACTAAAAATGCACCCAGCAATCATAGAAAAAGATTTTTGGATTTGTTATATTTTAGACTATTTATTTGATAAGTCTCAGTATAAAAAGCATTTTACGTTTAAAGGGGGAACGAGTTTATCTAAAGCATATGGTGTGATAACACGCATGTCTGAGGATATTGATTTGATTTTAGATTGGGAATTGTTAGGAATAGATAAAAAAGAGCCTTTTTTAGATAGAAGCAAAAGAAAACAAGAACAATTAAACAAACAAATAGATAACTTAACAAAAGAATTCATTTCTAATCAGTTAAAAACTGATTTAATAGATGGCTTAGCACATATTTCTCATTTAAATGTAGAAGTTGTTAAGGAAAAACAACTAATAAACATCTATTATCCAAAAATTTATGATACTGGAATCGCTGGCATATTACCATGTATAAGGTTAGAAATTGGATCATTAGCAGCTTGGTCTCCTGGAAATATAATAGAAATTGATCCATATATTAATGGTATAATTCCAGATTTTCATGTTAAAGGAACCAAAGTTAGAACGGTAACAATTAGCAGAACTTTTTGGGAGAAAATAACAATATTACATCAAGAAGCAAATAGACCTAAAAATAAGAATATTCTAAGCAGATATTCAAGACATTACTACGATGTTTATAAAATATGCACATCAACATATTTTAATGAAATCTTGAATGATAAAAAATTGCTGATGGATGTAACTAAATTTAAAATCAGATTTTATAATAGCGGTTGGGCAAAGTATAGCGATATATTAGAAGGTAATTTAAAGCTCGTTCCAGCTGATTATAGAATAAAGGAACTCGAAGTTGATTATGCTTCTATGCACGAAATGATTGTTGGTGAGCCGCCTAAATTTTCTGTTATTATCAGCAAATTGAAAGAATTAGAAAATATTATAAATAAAAAATAGTAAATTTTTCATTCCTACAAGATAAATAAAGGTCCGCCAAAGTTTGGTTGTTGTGTTTTTTGTTGTTTGCCACATTTATTTTCATGGCAAACATTAGTAAAAATAGACGAATTGCATTTGTTTCTATTTAAAATCGCGTGACATCCAAACTTGGTTTTCATATACTGTTTAATCATATCAAAACTTTTATATTATTAATAATATATAAAATTAGTAAAGCACATCTAAAACAAGACTTTAAGAGCCTAACTAAAAGCAAATGTAGATAAGTAAACTTTTTAATTAGATTAGTCTTAAATCCATTAATATCTTATTTATTTTATTTTGATATAATTCATCGTTTAAATTAATCATCCCACTAAATGGGAAAATGTATTTACCATAAGGTCTACTTAGAGATGACTGACAAAACTTATCGAATAATTGTTGAATTAACTCGGTGTTATTTTCTTCTGGCCCCTGGCAAGTGACCAATAACATCATTGGTTTATCTTGGACAAAAGAAACAATTTTCATTTCGTCAACAGACTTATCTAAATCCGCAACAAATTTAAATAAAGATACATGTCGATCTAAAAATATTTTCATTTGACCAGAATAGTTATGACCATAAAGTGGTGTAGCATACATTATCGCATCTGCGTTTACGATTTTATCTAAAAGCATATTTCCATCATCGTTTTGTGCACAATGATATTCTTGGATATTGCTTTGACATAAATTACAGCCATTGCAACCGTTGATTTTATAATCAATCAAATTTATAATTTCAAAATTTATAGAACTATTTAATCTAAGTTTAATTTCATCTAATAGTGCTTTGGTGGTGCTATTTAATCTCGGACTACCTAAAAAACATAAAACATGTTTCATGATTTTAATTCCTTTAATATTTTTCTTACGTTATCAAAATAAAGAATAGGCATCAATGAATCTATATCCATAAAATCCGCTTTTAAAATATTTTTCTCACTTATATTTGTATTACGTTTTTCATCAATTTTAAAAACGCAAGGATAGATGGTCTTCATTGTTAATTTGTTGTCATTATATGGGTTGTTAAATTCATATGAATAAGGAGTTAATTCTTTAATAAACTCATCTTTATTAAGCATTATTCCAGTTTCCTCAAAACATTCCCTAATAGCGCATTCAATGTGGGTTTCATTATTTTCAATATGTCCTTTTGGAAGAGAAATTCTTTCCACACCATAAATTACTTCGTTTGTATATAAAATTTCGTTTTTATAACACACTATTGCCATTGCAGAATATTCTAAAACCATGCGTTTATTATAAATAAAATGTGCCTTTATAAAAAGAGTATTTGTTAATTTATGGTTTTATAACAGTGCGACACATGAGTTTAAGCATTCTAGGCGATTCATATAAGTATGCTTTTAATAGTTTTTATTTTGTTTCTGAAAATATAAAAAGTATATTAGATTATTAGTGCTTAACATTAAATCAATGATATTATTGACACAACTTTGCAATTAAACTTGTGTTTTTTATTTTTCACTGAAATTTGTTTGTAATATTGTTAATATAAATTATATGGACGCCGAACGAGATGATGACAATCATTTGTTCTAAAACAACTCCACATTAACACAAACATCCAAAGTGTTTATATCATGGTAAAGTAAGATTTCATTAATAAAGGAGAATGGGTTGCTTTAATTATGAAAAATCATATCGTTTCTCAATTAATAATTAAAAGATTTTCAAAGGCAATAAATGTTTTTGATCTTCATTCAGGAAAAATTGATTTAGCAAAAAAACCAAAAAAAGTTTTTTATAAACATGATAGATTATCAGATGATCTTGAAAAATTGATTAATATTGAAATCGAAAGCAAATTTGCAAACCTTTTACACACAAAATTTGATTCTGTTGGTTTTGTCACGTTAACAAGAGAAGAGTTAATGCTGACTAAAAAATATCTTCTAATGACCAGTGTTAGAATGAATGACGAAAATCAGTTTTATAAAACAATCAGTGAGTTTCAAAATAATGCAGATAGATATTTAATGTTACATCCAGAACTTGTTCGTTGCAAAAGGTTAAAAGATTTGAACTTAACTCCTAAACAAACATATGAATTGGCATTAAGAATTTATTGTGAGTGCAAAGATCCAACTAAAATTTATTTGGATTCAAGAGCACCATTAGAATTTATCTGTTGGGCTCTTCCTTTTGTTGATTCTTATTTAGCCATTTGGGATGCTCCTGAAGGATACGAATTTATTTTAAGCGATTGTTCTATGGTTACAGAATATGAAGGATCACATCAAATTACTGGAGGATTAGATTTGTCCAAATTTTCATATCTATATTACAACTTAGTTAATGAGAAAAAGAATGCATTAAAAATGTTTTATAGTGATTTATTATGTAAAAATCAATTGATGTATGAAAATTACAATGTTTTTAATTTATCTTCCAAAAGATGTTTGGTATTAATAAACCCCTTTTTTAGACAATACTTTGGTTCAAAAACGATAATATTAAACACAAATGAAAGTTTAACAGCTAGAGTCCCTGATATTTGGCCTGCAATAGTTCAAAACAAAGATTTATTTGTCCCACCATCAAATGAATATAAAATTAACGATCATCAATTTACTGATCAAGATTTATTTTTTTACAAAGCTGTCAAATTATCTTATGATGAACTTGTTTATATCAACTCGTTAATTATAGGAATGAGTCAAGAGATTATTGGATTTGATAATCCTAAAGCAATTTTAGATTCTGTGAATTATGTAATATGGGCAGACGCCAATATTAAGACTAATCCATGTGCATATACTTCTTTTAATGATATGTGCGCAGATTTTTGCTCGAACATTATCCGTTCATCTTTGTCTAAATTATCGAAATTTTGTAGCGGTGAAAAAAACGAACCTAAAAGTTTTTTCGTAGATCTATTTGAAGAAATAACAAATAATATTCTAAACGATTTTCGTACAAACAAATATATTTTGATTACTTACTCATAAATGAAGAGTTAACTCGCAAACACAAAAATTTAGACTTTTTAGGAACTCCTGATGAAAGAATGAAACACATTAAAGAAAAATACGACGAATTGTGGACAAAAAAATAAGCTGATGTATGGAGGTTTGGAAATGATAAAATTATTTACTAGCTCATTAGATTCTAGATTTGAAACATTAGAAAGGAATATAAAATCTAAAAGCAATTCTTTTTATGATTCATATTTAGATTTGCTAGAAGAAACGATTAAATACTTCTTAATTGAAAATAAAATAAGTTTTGATGATTCTAGAACTTGCGGATATATTGTTAAAACAGAAGAAGCAAGATGCTTCTTCTTGACAAAGTTAAAGTTAGATGACTATACATATAGCAAGCTTTCAGATTACATAAAAAAATGCAATGATCACAAACACAAAAAAGAAAAAAACCTTCAAATCGAAGGAGTAATAAATTTTTTAAAAATTTATTTTGACCTCTTAAACTTTTACTTAGATTCTATTAAAGGGTTGAGAATTGTGTTTGACTCTAATTATTTTGTTTCTATTTTTGGTGAAACTGAAAGATTAAACAATGAATATAAGCTAGAACTTATAAAATTAAGAGACGAACTTAAAGAATCTTATGAAACTAGTAAATTGTCAGAACAAGATCTTAATAAATATAAATCGTTATTGTCTTTGAAAGAAATTGAATTGCTCAATTTAGACGAACAAAATCAAAAACTTCAAACTCAGATTAGCATTTTAAAAGATATTAAGTTGAACTCAATGGAAGAAAAGTTAGATAAAACTATTGATATGTTGAATAATTTGCAAGATTATTTAATTGAGAATAGAATCATAGCTAAAAGGACATCAAAGCTAATTGACGGTGTAGATATTACTGATGAAGATCTTGCTGAAGAACGTATTAAATTAAGGAAAATAGTAAATGGAAAAAAAGCAATCGAATAACGTTTTTGAAAAACTAGATATTCAATATGATAAGTTAGAAGATTTGTCATCCAAGTTGAAAGGCATAAGCAAAAATGATTTGTATGCTCTTGCTAAAAGAACTTGGGATTGTGAAGACTTTGTTGTGGCTCAAAAATATTTTAATCACATAAGTCTTTTATACCCTTTAGAATGGGAAGCGCCTTTTTATGCTTCTTTATGCAATTTTAAAGGCTATCACGATATATATTTTTGGATAAATGCTCCAAAACAAGAAGAAAAAATATATATTTCAACTATCAAATACATTTTAAATCTTGATTTGGATAGCAAGGAAGAAGAACTTTCAAAATGTTTACAGATAATTGAAAGCACAATGCTAGCAACTAAGAATCATTATGATAAGAATAAAAAAATGTATGATGATGCTGATGGTTCTTATATTTTTGCATTGGAAAATCTATTTATTCATATGTTTATCGAAACAAAAGATCTTAATTTCTCCTGCGCCAAAAAATTTATCACATTTATTTCCGATACTTGTTTAGAAATTATTAATCTTACTAACAAGATATCGTTAGAATGCACAGAACAAATTTATGAAGAATTTATAAAATACTCATCAAATCCAATCAACCACGACTATAAAGAAATTACTGAAAAGACAACGAGTTCGAAAGAGTTGACTCGAGAAGAAATTATTGAAATAAAAATGAATGGAATCATTTATTATGAAGACAACGATAAAACAATAACAAAAAGACGTTTTATCAAAAGTTTTCTTTTTGGAACCGGTATATTTGCAATATCGATAATCGGAATAATTTTTTCCATTTTAACTAATGTTTTCTATTTGTTTGCGTTTTTTGTTTCTTTGTTGTTTGGTATCTTGTTAATAATTAAAGCTTTTACGCAAAAGAATAGAATTAAAATGTCGTCAATATTATGTTCTAGCAGAAAAACATACAGGTTAACTTCCAATAATCAACCGGTATTGGAAAACAAATTCAGTTTAATTAGATTGATGATATATCTTAATTTAGTTGTTGCAAGTGGTTGTGTGATTTTTGGGTTGATTCAAATTTTTAGTCCAGGTAATAGTTTTTACACATGTAGATCAATTTCAATAATATGCAATTACATACTTGCCCTATTATCATTAATGATGGTAAACGATCGTATTCATGATGGAAAATTTACCTATTTTTATAACGAGAGATATTATACGCTTTAAATCAAATATTAGTATATAAAAGAGCGGACTGTTTAAAAGGTTTGCTTTTTGTTATAATAACAAATGTCATAAGGACAAACTCTGGAGCATTGGACACAATCCTTCGCAAAGGAGGATTGCTTATGACACAAAACACTGACTTAGCTTTAAGAGCTGGTCGAAATTTAAAACGTTTATTAGAAGAAAAAGGTTGGTCTCAGGAGTATGCTGAAGAGTTAATCTCTAATACTTTTAATAATGGTAGATCAATTAGACGCTGGATAGCAAATGGTATCAACAAGTTGGATACAATTCAATATATAGCTTCAATCTTCGAGGTAGACGTTATGGAATTCTTTAAGTAGAATTCCTTTTTTTTATTTGGATAATCAATGTTTTAAGTAGGATTAACATTTTAATGCCATCATAGTAGCAAAAAGTTGGACAAAAACGGTCCTAATTGTGTCTAAAAATAAAATTTACAATAATGGCATCAAGGAGGTCGATGCAATGAACCAAGAAACTCAAAATTATTATAAAGTAGTCGCTAAATGTGGCCATGTTGGCAAACGTAATTATGTTCCAATTGTATTTGCTGTCAAAGCAGAAAACGGGAAAGAAGCTTCAAAAAAAGTAAGAAGATTTCCAAGAGTAAAGCACAACCATAAAGATGCAATTCTTTATTGTCAAAAAATCACTTGGGAGGAATTTTTACAAATCAACGAAATAAATAACAATGACCCTTATTTAAAATGTAAAAGTAAGCAAGAACAAAAAAGAACTTGTAATTTAGACGATAGACTAGAAGCAGATTTGCATTATGTTGAACGAATTTATAGTAGAGAAGAAAGGCTTCAAAGAGTAAACTATAAGTTAACAAAATATAAAATAATTCGCAATTTTGATAATGTGGAGGATACATATGATTATGTATATTAACTCAATCAAATATAACAATTCTCTTGTAGACGGTCCTGGCATAAGAACGGTATTGTTTATGCAAGGGTGTGATATTCATTGTCCGGGATGTCAAAATCCTTCCACATGGGATCTTAAAGAAGGGAAAGAAATAGACATAGTATCATTGGTCGAAGTCCTTGATAAAAATGTCATTAATAAAAAAATAACAATCTCTGGTGGTGAACCTCTTCTTCAAAAAGAAGCTTTGTTTGAATTAGTGAAAAGATTGTATGCGAGAGGGTTTGACATCGCACTATATACAGGACATCAAAAAGAGGATGTCCCAGTGGAATTGATGAAATATTTAACATACCTAAAAACAGGCAGTTTTATAAAAGAATTAAAAACAACCATAAAACCATTTGTGGGTTCTTCAAACCAAAAATTTGAAAAGGTGGGAAAACAAGATGAAACAATTAAACAATGATAACGCAGCTAATAGAACAAGTTATGTAGGATACGTTTATAATGTTGGCGAAAAAGCATTTAAAAACAAAATTTTAAATTCGCTAAATCCAGAGTGGGCAAAACTTCATAAAGAAGGATATATCCACATACACGATTTGGATGCCTATGGATTAACGTACAATTGTTTAACTTTTGATTTGATTAAAAAATTTCCATATGAAGAGTATTCGAATTTTAGCAGTTCTAGAAAAATTTTAAGATTATTTGAATTTATTAAAGATTTATTTACTAAGGTTGGCAATGAACAATCTGGTGGAATGGCTTTTGCAAATTTTGATAACGAAGTAGCAGAAATTTTAGAAACACTTAATGTTGATTACAAAAATTATAAAGAATTAATAAAAGATTCTATTTCTGAATTGATTTTATGGTGCAATGGCAATCATTCAAGAATGGGGCAAACGAGCTATTATGTGACTTTAAATATAGGTTTGGCAAAAAACGAGTCGGCAAAGTTTATTGCAAGGACAGTTATTGAAAGTTTTATGAACTCAGGTGATTTAGTGTTTAAACCTAATATCGTATTCAAAGTGCATGAAGGAATAAATTTAAAAAAAGAAGATCCTAATTACGACCTATTTCAGTTAGCTCTTAAGTGTTCTGCAAAAAAGATGATCCCTACCTATTTACTTTGCGATTGTAAAGGGGATAAAGAATATAAACCAGAAAATTTATCTATTATGGGGTGTAGAACTAGGGTAGTTACCGATTTATTTGGCGAAGATTCTGTTATGGGAAGGGGAAACATCACAAATATTTCTATTAATCTGCCAAGATTGGCTCTTGAAATAGAACAAAAATACCCTGACTTAAATATCGACGAAAAAATGGATAAATTTATAAGCGCTTGGAACGAAGTTGCTTCAGTCACAAAAGATATTTTGCTAGATAGATATTACAAGACGTGTAATAGAAGCGAAGACGATTTCCCTACAAATTCCACTTATCACCTTTGGTGCGAAGATTTTAAAGGAGATCTAGAAAAGGTTTTTAGGCACGGAACATTGTCTTTAGGCTTTATTGGTTTATCTGAAGCAATAGAGGTGATCACTAGACAAAAATATTATTCCGGAATGGATAATTACATTAGGACACTCGGGTTTGTTAAACATATGAGAGATTACTGCGATTTTTTAAAAAACCAATACAATTTAAATTTTTCATTACTTGCAACCAGTGGGGAATTGATTAGTGGTCGATTTATCGATTTTGATAAAAACATTTTTACGCCAAAAGTAGATATTTTTTCTAAGGGTTACTATACAAATTCATTCCACATTGATGTTGATAGCGGTTTGCCTGGATATAAAAAGATTCAATTGGAAGGTTTGTTTCACGAATTGTGCAATGGCGGATGTATAACTTACATTGAACTAGGAGAAGCACCACTAAATAATGTTGAAGGGCTTGAAGAATACATTAATATCGCTATTGAATCAGGCGTACATTATCTTGGATTTAACTATCCAAAAGATGTATGCAATGAATGTGGTTTTACTGGAGTGTTTGATGATTGCCCGAATTGCAAAAGCAAAAACATTACTAGAATCAGAAGAGTTTCTGGATATTTAGAAATTTTAGATGGATTCACTAAAGGAAAAAAAGCAGAAGAAAAGAATAGGAGGAAAAACTAAAGTTGATATATTACATTTCCGATATACATTTCGATGACCAAAAAATTTTTGATAAATGTTCTAGACCATTTAAAAATTTGGATGAATTTAAATTAGAAATCATCAAAAGATGGAATGCAAAAATTCAAGATGATGACACGGTTTACGTTTTAGGAGATATTGTTGAAGATAGTTCTACTGATTCAATTAATATTT
>JAHZFY010000020.1:14838-15703 GCA_019421105.1 bacterium | reverse complement strand
ACTTCGACTTCTTTTCCAGTTGCTAAGTTTCTACCATAACAGTGAGCACATACACCATCTTTAGTTTCACAACCAAACAATGATCTAATTGTGACTTTTTTAATGCCAGCATTGACGATTTGTCTTGCTTTGATTTCATCGATCATCGTATTGCCTTCAACGATGACATGGCCATCTTTTGGATCGACGATATCATTTAAGGCATATCTTCCAACTAAACGGTCATATAAGTTGACGATGACGCTTTTTTTAGCGGAGTCATAAATATCAGAGACTTCAAATCCATGGTCAGTACCACAGTCGATTTCTCTAACGATAACATCGTGAGAAACGTCAACTAAACGTCTTGTTAAATAACCAGAGTCAGCAGTTTTTAAAGCGGTATCAGCACCACCTTTACGAGCACCGTGAGTGGAAATGAAGAATTCAGAAACAGTCACACCTTCACGGAAACAAGATTTAACAGGAAGTTCGATAGTTCCACCAGAAGTGTTACCCATCAAACCACGCATACCAGCTAATTGAGTAAAGTTAGAAATGTTACCACGAGCACCGGAATCAGACATCATAAATAATGGGTTTTTGCGGTCTTCTTGGAATTGAACAGTAAGTTTTTTAGTAACTTTATCTAATACTTTAGACCAGTTATCAACAACCTTTTTATGTCTTTCAGCATCAGTTAATAAACCTAAATCGTATTGTTCATTGATGTTTTCTAATTCTTTATCACCAGCTTCAATCATAGTTTCTTTGCCTTCGACGATACGAATATCAGCTAAAGAAACAGTGATACCAGCAACGGTAGCGTATTTAAAGCCTTGGTCTTTTAATTTATCCAAAACAGCGGATGTTTTGGTTGTGCCAT
>JAHZFY010000020.1:0-14828 GCA_019421105.1 bacterium | reverse complement strand
TTTCATTAATGATAGAACCTAAATGACCTTTAGAGAATGGTTTTCCGATTTCACGTTTTTCAAATTCTTCTTTGATATTTGTACCTCTTGGAACAAATGAATTTCTTAAGTGATCTAATGTGAAATCTAATGAGTAAGATTTTTTAACTTCGACTTCACCATTATCTAAAGTTTTTGTAGATGTTTTAACCTTTAATTGGTTTAAATATGGGAAATCTGATGGGAAAATTAAGTTAAAGATGACCTTACCAACAGTTGTTAATAAATAGGAATTATTCAATTCATCATCAAAGTAAGTTTTCAATAATGCCTTACCAACAATAGCAATTCTATTGTGAAGATGAACTTGTCCTGTAGTATATGCTTTAATGACATCATCAACAGTTTTAAATACCTTGCCTTCACTAGCAGCGAAAACACGATATTTTTCTGCTTCTTCAAAATCATTATTAGCTTCTAATTTTTCTGCTTTTTCTAAGAATTCTTGTTTTGTTTCTTCTAAGGTTAAATAGTAGTTACCTAAGACCATGTCTTGAGATGGAGTAACGATTGGTTTACCATCTTTTGGACCAAGAATATTATTAGATGCAAGCATCAATTCTAAAGCTTCTTGTTGAGCAGCTTTACTCAATGGAACGTGAACCGCCATTTGGTCACCGTCGAAGTCTGCGTTAAATCCAGTACAGACTAATGGGTGTAAACGGATAGCTCTACCATCGACTAAAACTGGTTGGAAAGCTTGAATACCTAATCTATGTAATGTAGGAGCACGGTTTAATAAAACTGGGTGATTAGAAATGATTTTTTCAATGATATCAAAGACGACGTTTTCATATCTATCGATGATTCTATCTGCTTGTTTATGAGCAGTAGCTTCACCCATTTTCATCAATTCAGATGCGATAAATGGTCTTAATAATTGAATAGCCATTTCTCTTGGTATACCACATTGATACATCTTTAAGGATGGACCAACAGCGATAACGCTACGACCAGAATAGTCGACACGTTTACCTAATAAGTTTTGTCTAAATCTACCTTGTTTACCTTTTAAGGAACTAGATAAAGATTTTAATGCTCTTCCACCAGCACCTTGGACTGGTTTATTTCTTCTGCCGTTATCAATTAATGCGTCGACTGCTTCTTGAAGCATACGTTTTTCGTTCATTAAAATGACGGAAGGAGATTTCATGTCGATTAATTTTTTCAATCTGTTATTTCTAGAAATAACACGTCTATATAAATCGTTTAGATCAGAAGTAGCAAATCTACCACCATCAAGTTGTAACATAGGTCTTAAATCTGGTGGGATAACTGGGATGACATCTAATACCATCCATTCAGGTTTGTTATCTGATTTTTTAAAGTCATCGATAACTTCTAAACGCTTTGTGAATTTAGCTTTATTAGAAGGAGAAGCGTCCGCTAATTTTTCTTTGATTAGTTCAGCTTCTTTTTCTAAATCGACATTGTGAAGTAATTTTTTAATAGCTTCAGCACCTTCAGAGAAGACTGCGCCATTATATTTTGAAACAAATCTTGCGGTAGTTTCAAAATCGAAAACTTCATTTGGGTTTTGTAATTTTGTGATGATTTCCATCGCTCTTTGGCCATCATAAGTATCTTCTTGGCCTTTTAAACCCCATTCATCATTACCTAAGATTTCATTGATTAATGGAACGAAAACTTCGCGACCATTTTTTTCATCGATAAAATCACGAGCATGAATCTTTTTAGATTTACCTGGGTCTAAACAAATATGAGCAGCAAAATATACAACTTCTTCTAAATGTTTTGGAGAAACATCTAAGATTAAACCGATTCTGCTAGGAATACCTTTTAAATACCAAATATGAGTACATGGAGAAGCGAGTTCAATATGACCCATTCTTTCTCTTCTAACTTCTTTAGAGGTAACTTCAACACCACATTTTTCACATGTGATGCCTGCATAGCGGATCTTTTTATATTTTCCACAATTACATTCATAATCTTTAGAAGGACCAAAGATTCTTTCGCAGTATAAACCACCTAATTCAGGTTTTTGACTGCGGTAATTGATGGTTTCAGGTCTTAAAACTTCACCATGAGACCAAGATCTAATGGTATCAGGAGAAGCTAAACCGACTTTAATCGCGGCTAATTTTTTAACATCAAACATCGATCTTTACCTCCTTAATCATCTAAAGATGAACTCACACTTGTAAATGAGCCCTCTTCAGTATCAACAATTGATTGATCAGTCATAGAACGAAGTGATGAATCAATCTTTCTTTCTTCTTTGACCGCATCTTTTGCTAATGCATCCATATCGATGCGTTGTCCATCAGAATCTAATAAGCGGACATCCATAGCAAGAGATTGTAATTCCTTAACCATAACTTTGAAGGCTTCAGGAATGCCAGGTTTTGGTATTTGCATACCTTTAATGATAGATTCATAAGTTTTTCTTCTTCCGACTCTATCATCAGATTTAATAGTTAAGATTTCTTGTAAAATGTGAGCGGCACCATAAGCTTCTAAGGCCCAGACTTCCATTTCACCGAATCTTTGACCACCGTTTTGAGCTTTACCACCCAATGGTTGCTGTGTAACTAATGAATATGGACCAGTTGCACGAGCGTGTAATTTATCATCGACCATGTGGACGAGTTTAATCATATACATGACGCCAACTGTAATTCTTTCGTCAAATCTTTCACCAGTACGGCCATCATATAAGACAGTTTTACCATCTGGATCCATGTTAGCTTTTTTCATTAAATCAAAGATTTCTTCATTGCTAATACCATCAAAGACAGGAGTAGCAATCTTATAACCTAATTTCTTTAATGCCATACCTAAATGGACTTCTAAAATTTGACCGATGTTCATACGAGATGGAACGCCTAATGGGTTTAACATGATGTCGATTGGAGTGCCATCTGGTAAATATGGCATATCTTCAACAGGTAAAATACGAGAGATAACACCTTTGTTACCATGACGTCCAGACATCTTGTCACCTTCAGAAATTTTACGTTTTTGTACGACGTAAACTCTAACGACTTCATTGACGCCTGGTGGGACATCGTCACCATCGACACGTCTTGAAATCTTGACATCTAAAACGATACCGCTTCCACCATGTGGAACACGTAAGGAAGCATCTTTTCCTTCTTTTGTTTTTTCAGCAAAGATGGCCATTAATAATTTTTCTTCTGGAGTAGGTTCTGTTTGTCCTTTTGGAGTAACTTTACCAACTAAAATGTCGCCTTCTTTGACTTCGGCACCAGGAATAATGATACCTCTTTCATCAAGGAATGCTTTAGCATCTTCACCAACATTTGGAATATCGCGAGTGAATTCTTCATCACCTAATTTGGTTTCACGACATTCGATGATGTGTTCTTCAATATGAATAGATGTGTAAACATCTTCTTTAACTAATCTTTTAGACATGATGATAGCGTCTTCATAGTTATAACCATTCCATGTCATGAATGCGATTGTAACGTTTTGACCTAAGGCTAAATCACCATTTTGCATAGCTGGACCATCAGCGATGATTTCACCTTTTTTAACTTGATCACCAATTTTGACGATAGAGTGTTGATTGATGCAAGTACCTTGGTTAGTTGGTTCAAATTTTTGAAGTGTGTATGTACGAACATTATCGCCTTCTTTGACTTTGACACAGCAAGAATCAGTGTAGATGACTTCACCATCTTCACTAGCGATGACTGCTAAACCAGAGTCTTTAGCGATTTGATGTTCCATACCTGTACCAACTAATGGTGCAGTAGGTCTTAATAATGGTAATGCTTGACGTTGCATGTTAGCACCCATCAAAGCACGAGTAGTATCATCGTTTTCTAAGAAAGGAATACATGCCGCGGCAATAGAGACGATTTGTTTTGGAGAAACGTCAACATAGTCAACATCTTCACGAGCGACTAAGACGTTTTCACCTCTATATCTAGCGATGACGTTTTCATCTAAAATTTCACCATCTTCGCCTAAGTTGATATTAGCTTCAGCAATGTAGTAATCAAATTCTCTCATTGCATCTAAGTATTCAGTATTTTCTTCACCATCTAAAACGATAGCTCTACCTGTACTATGATCAACTTTACGATATGGAGTTTCAATAAAACCATAACGGTTAATCTTAGCGTATGTAGCTAAGTTATTAATCAAACCGATGTTTTGTCCTTCAGGTGTTTCAATAGGACAAATTCTACCATAGTGGGAATAATGGACGTCACGAACTTCACTAGAAGCACGGTCACGTGTTAAACCACCAGGACCTAAAGCAGATAAACGACGTTTATTTGTCAATTCTGCTAATGGGTTAACTTGGTCCATGAACTGCGAAAGCTGAGATTGCGCAAAGAATTCGCGAATCGACGATGTTAATGGACGAATGTTAATAAGTTTTTTAGGTGTTGCGTCTTGAATGTCAGATGTAGACATTTTTTGTTGGACAGCTTTAACCATTTTAGCTAAGCCAACACGGAATTGGTTTTGAATCAATTCACCGACACAACGAATTCTACGGTTGCCTAAATGATCGATATCATCAGTTTTACCGATACCATCTTGAATGTTCATAAAATATGAGAAAGTTGCAACCATATCAGAGATAGTAACTCTTGATAATGTTAAATTTAAGTCAGTACCAATGATATTAGCGACAGTGTCTTTATTATCATTTGTATAAACTTTAACAATGTTAACAATTGAGTTAGTATCTAATTTTTCGTTAACTTTTAATTTTTTAGTATGAGCGCCTTTTTCAAAGAATTCTTCATCTCTTAAGGCTTCGACTTCTGCTTCTGTTAATTTATGTCCTTTTTTATAGACGATTTCACCATCAGCAGAGACTAAATTTTCAGCTAAAATCATGTTAGGTAAACGATTGTAAACACCTAACTTCATCGCGTATTTATATCGACCAGCACGACCTAAATCATAACGTTTTTCATCAAAGAATTTTTGATATAAAACATTGATGATACCTTCATAAGTAACAGGTTCACCTGGTTTTAATTTACGGAAAATATCGACCAATGCACATTCACTGACTGTATAATTTAATTTCTTTAATGCTGGTTCTTCAGTGATATCTTCATTCTTTTTCAAAGTATTGATCAAGTTTTCTCTTTCACCAAATAATTTGATGATAGTGTCAGCTTCTTCTAAACCAATAGCTTTTAAGAATGTACCAACATTCATTTTTCTTTGACGGTCGATACGAATAGATAAAATATCTTTTTGATCGCTTTCAAATTGTAACCATGTACCTCTACCTGGAATTAAATCAGCATTGTAAATGTATTTACCAGATTTTTTATCCATGGTTTTAGACATGTATGCACCAGGAGATCTAACCAATTGAGAAACGATAACTCTTTCAGCACCATTGATGATGAATGTGCCAGAGTTAGTCATAAGTTGTAAATCACCCATAAAAACGTTAGATTCAGACATGACATTATCTGGTTTATGACGTAATCTAACTTGGATATACATTGGAATATTATATGTTAAATCGCGTTCTTTACATTCTAAGAATGTATGTTTTGGTTTGCCAAAATTCATACCGACATAAGAAATTTCTAATGTATCGGTATAATTGACAATTGGGAAAGTTTCTTCGAATACTTCATTTAAACCTTTATCTAAGAATTCTTGATAAGATTTAGTTTGAATTTCGACAAGATTAGGCAAAGATAAATTGCCAGAAATTTTTGAATAATTTACGCGATTATTATTCAAAACTTTCAATTCTTTAATGTCTCTTATATTAGTTTCTTTACTCATTACCTGGCTCCTTTGATTTAATATCTTTTGTTTTTATCGCCTGAATAATCCAATACCCACGGCTTTTTTTAAGCACAGCAACGCTTGAGAATATGCTTTCGAGATATTCCAAAGCGCTCGGCGCTCCTTGAGCTTTTCTTATGACGATAAACATAGAACCGTTATCAACTAAATGATCATAAGATTCTACATACATAGCGTATGTTACTTTTTTACCCGCTCTGATGGGTGGGTTGATCACAATTGAATCAAATGTTCCTTCTAAGTTAGCAAATCGGTCAGAAATGACCACATTTACTTGTTCTTGAAGATGAAGTCGTTTGACATTTTCTTTACATAAGGATATAGCGCGCTCATTTACATCCGCACAAGTGACGCGCGCATCGCTATTAAATGATGCAAGAGTAAGCCCAATTGCACCATAAGCACATCCTAAATCTAAAATATGTCCACTTAGACGAAGTGGGACGATGGTATTCAAAAGAATACTCGTCCCCTCATCTATTTCGTTTTTTGAAAATACCCCGTTATCACTTATAAATGATAATTTACGCCCCAAAAAATCAAATTCAATTTCTCTTAATTTAGATTTAATGGTTGGATTTGAGTCAAAATATTGAGGCATAAATATAAGGGTTTAATCAGTTAAAACTTATTTAATTTCAACTTCAGCGCCAGCAGCGACTAAAGCTTTTTTGTGTTCTTCAGCTTCGACTGGAGAAATGTGTTCTTTGATTGGAGCTGGTGCAGAGTCGACTAATTTTTTAGCATCCATTAAGCCTAAGCCAGTGATAGCTTGGACAGCTTTGATAACGCCAACTTTTGAAGCACCGCAGGATTTAAGAATTAAGGAAACTTCTGCTGGTCCTTTTGCTGTTTCTTCTTCAGCTGGTGCTGCAGCGGCTGCAACTGGAGCGGCTGCTGTAACGCCGAATTCTTCTTCGACTGCTTTAACTAATTCGTTTAATTCAACGACTGTCATTTCTTTTAATGAAGCGATAATTTCTTCTTTTGTTAATTTTGCCATTTTTAATTCCTCCTATTGGCTATTGTTTGTCAGCCACTGCTTTAACTGCGCAAGCGAATTGGCGAACTGGTGCTTGTAACACCGATAAGAACATTGAGATTAAGCCATCTCTACCTGGTAGGTTGGCGATCTCTTTGATGCCTTTAGCATCCATGACTTGGCCTTCAACAAGGCCGCCTTTTAAAACGAGATTTTCATTCTTTTTGGCGAATTTAGCAGCGACTTTAGCGCCAGCGATGACATCTTTTGAGAAGATGACAGCGTTAGGACCTTCCATAAGTTTTGCAAGGTCATCTTTGCCACATTCAACTAATGCACGTGCAACTAATGAGTTTTTATAAACACCAATAACTGCATCGTTTTCACGTAATTGTTTACGTAAAGTTTCCATTTGAGCAACCGTTAAACCACGGTATTCACAAACGACAGTTGTTTGAGAATCTTTAATTTTGGCAACTAATTCTTCAACTACTGCTTTTTTCGCATTAAGAGTTGCTTGATTCATCGTTTTACCTCCTTTTCATTTTTTTAGTTGAGGCTCCAATATACGTAGTTCCTAAAACAAGGAGAAACAATATTTGATATGTATTCCCTCGGTAACGTTGAATTATTAAGCCACTTGGCCGTTACTGTCTTTGGTATATTGAAATCTTTTCAAACTTAATATTAACGACCTAAACCATCAAAGGTAATTTTAATGCTAGGACCCATGGTCGTATGGATGACAGCATTTGCAATGTAAGTGCCTTTAACTGCAGCTGGACGAACTCTGACGATTGTAGAGACGATAGCGTTTAAGTTATCGACAATTTTGCTAGTTTCAAATGATACTTTTGCAAAAGCGATGTGCATATTGCCATCACGATCGCAGCGGTATTCAACTTTACCAGCCTTGATTTCGTTGATTGCTTTAGCGATATCAGGTGAGACTGTTCCAGTTTTTGGGTTTGGCATTAAACCTTTTGGACCAAGGATACGGCCCATTTTACCAAGTTCGCCCATCATATCTGGAGTAGCGACGATGACATCGTAATCAAACCAAGATTCTTTTTGGATTTTTTCTAACATTTCTTTACCACCGACAAAATCCGCACCGGCAGCTTTAGCATCTTCAACTTTGCTAGTGATGGCTAAAACGCGTTTTGTTTTACCATTACCATGTGGGAGAATGAGAGTTCCTCTTACTTGTTGATCTGCTTGTTTCATATCGACATCTAAATGTAAGGAGACACCGATAGTAGCATCGAATTTAACAGTGGAAGTCTTTTTGACTAATTCTGCTGCTTCTTCGATTGTGTATAATTTTGAATGGTCAACTAATTCGTTAACGGCATTATATTTTTTAGATCTTTTCATGCTTAGTTTCCTCCTTAGTCAACAACCTTAACGCCCATATTTTTGCATGAACCTTCAACTATTTTCATAGCTGCTTCGATATCATGGCAGTTTAAATCTGGCATTTTATATTCTGCAATTTTTCTTAAATCGTCTCTTGTAATTTTACCGACGATTTGTTTTGGGTTTGCAGAACCCTTAGCGATTCCAGCGGCTTTTAAGATTAAACCAGCAACTGGAGATGTTTTGATGACAAAGCTGAATGTTTTGTCTTCATAAGCAGTGATGATAACTGGAACGATTTCGCCTTTGCGGTCAGCTGTTTTTGCATTAAAGTCTGTACAAAACTTTGGCATAACAACACCAGCGGAAGCAAGTTTTGGACCTGGTTTAGCTTCGCCGCCAGGAAGTTCCATTTTCACGACTTTTGCGATTTTTTTACTCACGTGACTTTCCTCCTAAAATGTATTTGCCCGTGCCGTGGGATGAGTGAAATCACCACTCTACCACGGAACTATTATCACACGTATGCGTGCCCTCTCATAGCGCGCAAACGGCAATATGCTCAAATATTATATATATATAAATATCCATATGCAACACTTTTTTCAAAAATTAGACATAAATTTATGAATTAGGAAGTACAATTTGAACAAAATGTCGCTATTTTATTCACTATAATTAAACGCTTTTTTCATAGAAAAAACAATATTTTAATCGCCTATTGATATAAAAGAGACTAAAATATATAATAATCACGTTTAAAAACTTATGGAAAAAACAAAACAAAAACTTCGTGTATCCCCATTCTTCTTAGTCATATTGAGCTTTTTAATCGTCATATTCTTAGGAGCGTTTTTTATAACACTACCTTGGGCTCAAAAATCAAATACATGGGGAAGTTATATCGATTCGTTATTCACCGCTACTTCTGCTACGTGTGTTACAGGATTAGTGTCGTATAAAGATGGTGTAATTGGAACATTGACATTTTTTGGTCAATTAGTGGTTTTGATTTGCATCCAAATTGGTGGTTTAGGCTTTTTTACAATTCTTGCTTTTATCATCACACTATTTAAAAGAAAATTGGAATTTAAAGATCGCTATACATTATCTCAAGCTGTCGGTTCTGAATCGATGAGTGTCCTTTCTAAATTCGTTAGAAAAATCATATTGATATCTTTTACTTGTGAATTGATAGGATTCTTGCTTTGCTTACCAGTTTTTATACAAATTTATGATAGTCCAAAAGATGTTATTTGGGTGTCAATTTTCCATTCGATTTCTTCGTATAATAACGCTGGATTTGATATATTTGGTACACTATCTTTAATCGATTGTCCTGAAAATCCTTTGATTTACAATATGCCTGAATGGGCCTACATTTATTTAAATTATGTTACGATGTTTTTAATCATTTCTGGTGGCATTTCTTTTATTGTTGTCATCGAAATTTTTTCCTTTAAAAAACGTCCAAAACAATGGTCTGTTTTTACAAAGATTGTTCTATCGATGACAAGCATTTTATTAGTGGTTGGAACATGCTTATTTTTATTAACAGATGGTTTAAAATCGGATAATCCAATGGATATTACACAAGCAATTTTCCAAAGCGTCACATTAAGAACAGCGGGGTTTGCAACCTATAATCAAGCTGATTTAAGCACCGCTGGAAAAATGATATCTTGTTTCTTGATGTTTACTGGTGCGGCTCCTTTATCTACAGGTGGAGGTATTAAAGTCACCACTACTTTCTTATTGTGTGTTGCAATGTATTCTTATTTAAGAGGTAGAAAAGTCGTCGCATTTAAAAGATTATTCTCACAAAAGACAATTTTAAAAGGATGTTCATTGATGATTTTAGCTTTTGGAGTTGTTGTATTATCTTTTACAATCAACGCTACTATCGAATCATTTAATCCTGAATTTAGTGCACAAAAATTTGATAGTTTAGATCTATTATATGAATCATTTTCTGCTTTTGGAACAGTCGGTGTTTCAACTGGTGTTACTCCTTTTTTGAATTGGGGTTCAAAATTGATTTTAATCATCGTTATGTTTATTGGAAGATTAGGCCCAATTACATTCTTCCAATTATTCCATACAAATATCAATATTGAGGATAATAGTTCATATAGTTATATTGAGGAAGATTTCTTAATTGGTTAATATAAATTATAAGGAGATAAAATTATGGCAAAAAAATCATACGCAGTAATTGGTCTAGGACAATTTGGAACCGCTCTTGTAGAAGAATTGGTCAATACCGGATGTGACGTCATCGCTATTGATTCTAACGAAGAAAGCGTTAAAAAAGTATCATCCATTTTACAAACTGTTTTCGTTGCCGATTCCACTAACGAAGAATCATTAAAAGAATTAGGAATCAAAGATGTCGATGCAGCCATTATTGCTTTTGGACAAAATGATAAAGCTATGATTTTAACAACTGTTATTTTAAAAGAATTAGGTGTTAAAAGAATCGTCGTAAGAGTGGATAATGACTACTACATTCCAATCATGGAAAAACTTGGTGCAACCGAAGTTGTTTCTCCACAAAAAAGCGCAGGCGCGGCTTTAGCAAATCGTTTAGAATCATACGATTATAAAGATTATTATAAATTAGATAGAAAATATTCTGTCGTTTCAATCATGGTTAATTTAAGTTTTATCCCTACCCCACTAAGCGAACTTAGAACTAAAGAAAAATATGGTGTTAATATCTTATTGATCGTTAGAGCCGATGGTACATCTTTAGTCCCAGGTGGTAATGATAAATTGTTCCCAAACGATAAAGTATTCGTCGTTGGTACAGCAAGAGAAATTAGAGCCTTTAGAGACGGAATTAACGGCAATAAAGGTGTTTCTAAAAGAAAGACAAAAAACGGAAATTAAAACAGCAAAACCGCTGTTTTTTTAAAAAATTCAGCATAGAATTAGCATTAAATGATAAAATTAACATATAGGAGATTTTAAAAAATGAAAAAAAATATAATCGTTATTTCTTCAAGTTTAAGACTAGATAGCAACTCAAATATTCTAGCAGATGAATTTATAAAAGGCGCGATTAATAAAGGCCATAAAGTAGAAAAAATAGATTTAAAAAATAAGACCATCAATTATTGTAAGGGTTGTTTAGCATGCTCAAAGACAAATAGATGTGTCATAAAAGATGATAGCAATGAAATCATTGAAAAAATGAAAAACGCTGATGTAATCGTTTTTGCTTCCCCAATATATTTTTACTCTATATCTGGACAATTAAAGACATTGCTTGATAGAACCAATCCTTTATTTTCATCAAATTATAAATTTAAAGACATCTATTTATTATTGACCGCGGCCGATGATGCAAATAACGCTATAGATGGACCTATTAAAGCTATTCAAGGATGGGTTGATTGTTTTGATGGTGTTAATTTAAAAGATGTCGTCTTTGCAGGCGGTATTAATAATCCAAAAGAAATAATAAATCATGATGCATTAAAAACCGCTTATGATTTAGGTTTAAATATTTAATCAATCAAATAAAAGCACAAAAAAACCCAACATCACGTTGGGTTTTTATTTTATAACTATAGAATTTAAATCTTTTCGATATTTGAGAATTCAACTTCAACGTTAGAAGCTCTTCCAAAAAACATTGCTTCAACCACTACGACGCCAGTTTCACGGTTAATGGATAAGATTCTACCTTCGGTACCTTCAAATGGTCCACGAATGATTTTAACGTTGTCATTTTCAGCATAACGATCATACATTGATGCATCGACCATGCCCATTGTTTTTAAGACTGGTTCAATTTGTTCTCTTGGAATTGGGAATGGTTTAGTACCTTTACCACTAGATCCAACGAAACCAGTGACACCTGGAGTGTTACGGACGACAAACCATGCATAGTCAGTCATCACCATTTCAACGAATACATAACCAGGGAATAAATTTTTCATTCTAGTTTTTTCAGTAGGCATACCATCTTTTAAAACTGGAACTTCTTGTTCAGCGACGATAATTCTAAAAACTAAGTCTTGTAAATTCATTGATTCGACACGACGTTTTAAGTTTTCTGCTACCTTTTTTTCATGGGTGGAATAGGTGTTAACAACATACCAAGCTTTATCACCTAAATTTTCACTACCATGATTTTTTGTATCTAATAATACACCTTGATTTTTTGCCATTGTTATTTCTCCTCCTTATTCAATCTTATTTAATAAGGTCAAAAGCATTCTTTAGGATGTCGATTAATTTATTGCCCGCTAAATCTTCTAAAGTTAACATCAATGCAAAGAAAATTGCGATAACTAAAACAGTGACAACACTTGCGATTAATACATCGCGTTTAGGCCAACGAACACGTCTTCCTTCTTTAACAACATCACCGCTAAATTTTTTAAGACCCATAATTATATCCTCCTAATTATTTGCTTTCTTTATGAAGAGTATGCTTATTGCACTTTGGACAAAACTTATTGACCTCATAACGTTTATTATGAGTGTCTTTTTTAATTGTCGTTGTGTAATTTCTTGATAGGCATTCAGTGCAAACTAAAATAACTTTATCTCTCATAACTTCTTCCTTATATAATTTAAGCCTAAATAATATAACATTACAATATATTATTTGTCAAATTTTTATTCTTCAAAATCAAAATATGCATCAACACTCATCATGACACCTGTTCTTGGCTTCCAAATATCGTGATTTCGAAAATCAGAAACTTCATCAGTATATGTCTTATAACCAAATGGGTTAGAAGTTTTTATCATATAAGTAATTCGAATATCCGACTTAAAATAATAATAGTTTTGAAATTCTAAGTCATCTTCATAATGATTTAAAAGCAAATCTTTTATTTCTGGTGCATCTTTATGCTTTGTAAAATAACAACTATACACACCCTCATAACTTCTTAAATTTTCAAATGTTTGTTCGCTTCCATCGTATTGGATATTAACAAAGCCCACTCCTCTTTCATCAGGAATATTTAAATCGCTTGGTGTAATCATTAATGTAAGAGTGCATAAAATACTGAATTTAGGTGAAATAATCGCCCGATCAAAGGTAAAAAAGAAATATTTTGTTAAAAAAGCAAAATTTTCACCACCGATAAAATCAAATATGTATCTCGCGCTATTTGGTTCTCCATTAACATTAAATGCATCTTCATGAATTACGAATTTAGTTTTTTCATAATCGCTTCTTATTCCGTTTTTAAAAAACTCAATTTTAAATGTAAAGAAAGTGTCTAAGTCAAACATATTTTCAAATAGATAATATGTTCTTTCATAGTAAAAAACAAAAGTAATAACTTCAGATGTTTCTTGACTAGCATGTCCACTATCACCCGCTTTTAAAAAGCCGGTTGCATATCCATCAATATAGATTGCATCCTCGCCTTCAATAGCGGTATAACCATCCATTAGATATTCAAAGTCAAGTCGATGAGGAATAGAAAAACTAACATTTGAATATGTTGGTATTAATTCTACAAGCATATAACCTAAATTTGAGTGCTTAACTTCACATTTAAAATAATCGTATTCAAAACGATATGATTCATCATCATAAATTAACTCTGGCATCTCTTTTATAGGATCGACCACATTAAATTTTTCTTTTAATATTTCATCTACTTTAGTCTTATCTTGTTGAGAATCACTTGATGTATCACATTTTCCAATTGAAAAAATAACACCAAAACACATCAAGAGCTTAATGATATTTTGAAACATAAATCGTACCTCAAAATCATTATATCTTAGATTGTTTGAGTTTAGTATAAATTTGTAAAAGAAAAGGCGACTTACTAGCCGCCTTTTTGATTATTCGATAATCTCTTTTGCTCTGACTGTTGTAATTAGTTTATAGGTAATTCCTTTACCTGTATCAACTGAGGTAACAAAGTCATTATCTTTTAAGGAAACTCTATGAAGAGTTGGAA
This sequence comes from bacterium, assembly GCA_019421105.1. GTDB lineage: Bacteria > Bacillota_I > Bacilli_A > RFN20 > CAG-826 > CAJOOD01. The sequence continues at coordinate 716 of JAHZFY010000020.1, read as the reverse complement.
CATTACCTTGAGCTGGTTTTCTTAAAAACATGACGATGTAATCTTTTCCAACATAAGTAATTCTAACTCTTTCAGTAATTGCGTTTTCAACTGAATGATTATATGCATCAAATCCGATATAACCTTCTCCGTTAACTTCTCTTACTTTCCATTTTCTTTTGCCGATAATTTCTTCTTTTCCATTAATTGAACAAACTAATGTGCATTTAAAGCGATCTAACAATGTGTCAGGTTCAACGACGACATGTCTTAAATTAAATAATTCTTGTTCTGTGTAAGGTTCCATATAAGTATCATCCTTTCTGCATAAAGCTATTATATGAATTTATTTGTTTAACAACGAATTTTCTTTTAAAACTTTTTCGACTAAGTAGTTAGGAACTTCTTGGAAGGAATCAAATTCACGATTGAAGAATCCAGAGCCTTGAGTGATAACTCTTAACTTAGTAACGTAGTCTAAAATTTCTGCTTCAGGAACTAAAGCGATAATATTTTGTGTATCATCGTTTAATTGTTCCATATTCATGATTCTTCCACGTCTTGTGGTCAAATCTGACATGATGTCACCTATGAATTGATTATCGACATTGACGGTGATTTTCATAATAGGTTCTAAAATGGTTGGTTTGCATTTTGGATATGCATCTTTAAAGGCAAGAATCGCTGCCATCTTAAAGGCTAATTCATTGGAATCAACTGGGTGATATTTACCTTCT
>JAHZFY010000002.1:26219-29465 GCA_019421105.1 bacterium | reverse complement strand
ACCTGATATCTATTTAAAATTCCCTGGAGATTATCAAGAAAGAGCCCATGATTATACAAAAGTTTTATTAGGGGAACAAAATGTCTTTAGAGCAGGAACAATAGAAACGGTTGCTGATAAGACTGCTTTTGGTTATGCTCGTGGTTATTTTGAAAGACTTGGTCAAGACCCAGATAAAATTAGCAGAGCAAAAATTTCATATATTGCATCTGGATGCGTCGATGTTAGAAGAACAACAGGCCAACACCCTGGTGGAATCGTCGTTATTCCAAAAGAATATGAAGTTTATGATTTTACTCCTGTTCAATATCCTGCTAATAAACCTGATGCATCATGGAAAACAACTCACTTCGATTTCCGTTCAATGCACGATACAATTTTAAAATTAGACTTACTTGGTCACGTTGACCCAGTCGCATTAAAGATGATGGCGGATTTAACTGGAATCGATGTTAAAACAATTCCAATGAATGATCCAAATGTATTATCATTATTCTCCACGCCAGACGCTTTAAAAATGGATGGAAATTATCTAAATCAAAAAACAGGAGCTTTAGCTATTCCTGAATTTGGTACGGATTTTGTTCGTGGCATGCTTGAATCAACTAATCCAAAAACTTTTGCAGATTTAGTTATTATTTCTGGTCTATCTCATGGTACTGATGTTTGGAATGGCAATGCTGAAAAATTGATTGAGTCTAATATTGCTACACTTCAAGATGTCATTGGATGTCGTGATGATATTATGACTTATTTAATTGCAAAAGGTTTACCAAGTGATATTTCTTTTGCCATCATGGAGGATGTAAGACATGGTTATGGTTTAAAGGAAGAATATGTACAAATAATGCTCGCTAATAATGTTCCTCAATACTATATTGATTCATGTAATAAGATTAAATATATGTTCCCTAAAGGCCATGCGACAGCTTATGTTATGATGGCGGTTCGTGTTGGATATTTTAAAGTTTATTATCCTTTAGAATTTTATGCTACTTTCTTTTCTGTTAGAAGCGATCAATGGGATATTGAAACAATGATTAAAGGTAAACAAGCAATCATTAAAAGATTAGATGAATTAAAAGCAAAAAGTAAGAGCAAATTTGAAAAATTAACCCCTAAAGAAGACGCTATTTTAAAGACCTTACAAGTAGCAGTGGAAATGGTTCAACGCGGCTATAAATTTGAAAATTTAGATTTATATAAATCCGATGCTAAAAACTTTGTTGTAAATCATGAAAATAAGAGTTTGATTCCTCCATTTGTGGTTATTGATGGCTTAGGTGAAAGTGCTGCTTTTAGCGTCATTGAAGCAAGAAAAGAAGGACGATTTACATCTAAAGAAGATCTTTTAAGAAGAACAAAATTAAATGGTACAAATGTTAAAGATTTGGAATCTTTAGGAGTGCTTGATGAATTAAATGAATCAGATCAATTAAGTTTGTTTGATTTTTAATTTATTTCTCGTATCGAGATGTAGCACAGCTTGGTAGTGCACTTGGTTCGGGACCAAGGGGTCATGGGTTCGAATCCCATCATCTCGACCATTTCTAACAAACACCCATAATGTGTGAGTGTTGTAGGCTATTTTTTATCAAATCTTACCGATTTATTCTCATAATGTCATGATCTAAAATTTAGGGGTATTAGGATTACCATCGAAAATAGTCAAAATACCTCAAAAATTTCGAACCACCGTAATACGCACACCGCAATAGCACTTCGGATTCGAACATTCGCAAAGATAATAAAGCCTCCCAGGGTATATGTTCAAACTATATCGTAGGAGGCTCATTTTTTTATTTGTTGATATAAATGCAGAAATTTCACGTGAACCAAATACATCTCAGTTTGTATCTTTAGCTTTCTATGAATTTGATGTTTGAGGATTGAGGGTTGTAGGGAAGTTTGTCTAAATTATCAAAACCGACAACGAATATCAGCCAGTCTCTGCTGATGACATTCATCCTTTTGGAAAGTCTCATAAAGTCATAATTACCGATTTTTTCATTGGTAGGAACATATGAAGTTCCTTGATGATCTCATTCACCCTCGTTCGGGATTTGCCTCAATCAGCCACTCGTTTTCCAACACTATCTTTTCATCAGAGAGTTCATTTATGCTCAAGAAAAGACAAATAGACAAGATGCATACATGTTTGGAAGCATAATCGATGAGTTGCTAGAAGAGGACTTCGACATATTTAAGATAGTTTCGACGGCCGGCTTCAATGGGAGGAGATGAGTAAATGAGAGATTTTAACAAATGGCTAATGACTATGCGCGATAGCATCGCCACTTATGATTATTACACTGATTTCAATAAGGTTTATAGGAATACCGATTCTATTAAAGTAGAACTTAATATTCTTAATAGCTTGATTGGCTCAAAAAACATCAGAAATGATTTTCTAGATTTATACAAGAAATACCCAGAGATATTGAAAGTCGTTCCTATCTTACTTGCCAAAAGGGAAAGTGAGATAAAAATCACTGATATCGGAAGTGAAAAGGTTTTCAATTTTACAAATCCTAATTATTCAGCGAGAGAATACGCTGATTTCATGGAAAAAACAGGTCTTTTCGATTTGATTTCAAATCATCTCATTAACAATCTTGTTGATTACGTTATGGGCGTGGAAGTAGGAATGGATACTAATGCTAGGAAAAATAGGACAGGCGATGTAATGGAAGATATCGTCGAGTCATATCTTGTGAAGGCTGGCTTCCAAAAGAACGTTACCTATTTCAAGGAAATGTATAAAAGTGAAATTGAGCAAAAGTTCGGATTGGATCTTTCTAGAATCAGTAACAATGGCAAGACTGAGAAACGATTCGATTTTGTATTCCTTAAAGACAAACACGTCTTTGCCTGTGAATGCAACTTTTATGGTGGAGGCGGTTCTAAGTTAAATGAGACTGCAAGAAGCTATAAGACATTGGCACTAGAGGCTAAAGATATTCCTAACTTCACATTCGTTTGGTTTACTGATGGAACAGGTTGGAACTCGGCAAAACATAATCTTGAAGAAACATTTGCTGTTTTAGATACAATTTACAATTTAAATGATTTAGAAAATAACTTTTTGACTAATTTGGAGGATAAGCATGCTTTATAAATTAATGATTGACTCAGAAAATATTGAGAATTCTTGTTCTTCAGAGAACAGTAAAGTCAACACAAAACTTTCAGAAAATCTGAAAGAGTATATTTTAAACTCTTCAAATGGCGTTATTAATATGGAAG
>JAHZFY010000002.1:25771-26209 GCA_019421105.1 bacterium | reverse complement strand
ATGGAAGACCTTCAAGAGAAAGTTACACCAATCATCAAAGGCATTGATGTATTTATTTCATATGACCATACAGATTATGAAAAAGCTTGCTATTTGGCAGAATACCTGGAGAATTGCGGCTATAAAGTATTTCTTGATAGTCTATTTTGGAAAAGTGTTGATGGAATAACCAATTTATTTAATAGGCGATATAACTTAAGTGATGATGGCAAAACGTATAATTACAAGAAGATTAAGAAAACTATTTCTACGTTCAATATGATATTAACTGATTCAATTATTGAAACCGTTAGAAATTCAAAAATTTTCATATTTATACGAAATCAAGATTTACAAAATGATTATAGAACAGAATCACCTTGGATATATCTCGAAAACAAGATTGCTACAAATTGTGTTTATCCACAAAATAAGGCTCTCTTTGAAGATTCACAAAAC
>JAHZFY010000002.1:20422-25751 GCA_019421105.1 bacterium | reverse complement strand
GGCACTGAATTTAATTCAATCAAAGATATTGTGTGTTTCATAAGGAGCAACATATGAAAAATATACTAAATAAATATTGTTTCCAACTTTGGTCTAAATATTGTTTAACTAGTTTCTCTGTAGTTTCAACAATACTTCTTTTTGTCCCTAGTATTCCAGAAGACAAACAATATATTAAATTCATTATTGGCGGTTTTTTTGTTGTAATATTACTTATTTCTTATTTTTTAATTTATTGGTACGAGATTAAAACCAAAAAAATCAAATTGGTAATTAATAATACAGAAGTAAATATTTTATTTGGTGATATATTTAAAATGAAAGGCAAAAAAGTAATAGCCTTCAATGAATATTTTGATACCCAAGTTGATGATTTGATAATTGCTAAAAAATCATTAAATGGGCAAGCGATTATCAATGGTGCTATTAATAAAGAAAAATTTGATCATCTTGTGCAAAATAACATTAACTTGATTAAAACAGATATTGATCAAGATAGAAAAGTTGGTAAACAGCAAAGATACGAGCTGGGACAAATTCAGCCTTATGAAGATTTTTTTGCTTTAGCTTTTTCACACTTTGATTCCGACAATAAGGCATATCTTTGCTCAAATGATTATGCGAATTGCTTATTAGCAATGTGGAAACAATTAAACAAATTTTATTCTCAAAATGTCGTTAATATTCCTCTTTTAGGCTCTGGGATAACTAGAATACTTGATAATTGTGAAGCTTCAAATCAAGAACTTTTAGAAATTATGTTGGAAACTTTAAAAATTAGTAAAATGACGTTTAAAGAACCTTCAAAAATAAATATTGTTTTATATCCAGGAGAGAAGAATGAAAATTTTCATAAGTATGATCTTATAAGAATTAAATATATTTTTAGGAGGTGAATTTTATGTCTCACAACTGCTTTATCAGTTTTAAAAAGGAAGATGATTATTACAAAGAAAAGATACTTACTAAATTAGGTTCTGAACGTATATTAGGGAGAGCTCTTGATGAGTGGATAGATTCCTCGGATATTGATTATGTAATGCAGGTTATCAGGACTAAATATATGGCCGGAACAACAGTGACCATTTTTCTTATAGGGGAACATTCATCCGAAAAAGAAGGTAATGATATTTTTGGGCACCTAAAAATGCATTCATACAAAGAGAGCTTCAAGCAACTCTCTATGATAGGAAAGGATTTCCGCGCAGTGGACTTCTAGGAGTGGTGTTACCTTCAATGGAAACAAAAATATATAAGGGGCCATATACCTGCGAAACGTGTGGCGAAACTCATAATTGTGTAGATATAAGCGATAACACTGTCATTAATGAGTTTTCTGCTAATTATTATCTAAAAAAAGATATGGGATGTGCTTACTCTGAGGCAGGCAGATTTTGTGTTCTTGTTAGATATTCAGAGTTCATGAATAATCCAGATAAATATATAGATATGGCATACGATAAATTAAATGAACCAATATGTGACGAAGTTCATTGGAGAGACTTAAGGAAATAGTTCTCTAGACATACAATTTTAGAAAATATATATAATGGCTTCAACTTCCTTCTAACAAATGGCAAGTTCTGTTACAAAAACTGCAAATTCCTAGATATTCTGCTTGTTTTTATATATAATTTTATTGTCGAGTAAACAATTTTTTATTATGAAATACGAGGAAAGCGACAGAATTGAACTAAAAAGAGAGATAGTAAAAGATTTAGATAAGGAAATTATCGCTTTTTTGAATGCTGAAGGTGGAACTATATACATTGGTGTCGAAGATGATGGGACAGTTACCGGAATCGATAATAATTTACATGATAGTTTAGACTTGCAGATTTCTTCGATAATAAGTGATGCAATTAAAATAGATGCACGATCTCTAATTAGACATTATTTTAATGAAGATAATGTTATGGTGATTGAAGTTATGAAAGGTAATAATAAACCATATTATCTTTCTTCTACAGGTCCTAGACCTAATGGTACATATATAAGAGTCGGAAGAAGCAAGAGACAAGCTACGGATGGCGAAATTATTTCTATGATTAGGGACTATTCCAAGTCAAATTGGGAGGATGAAATTTCGCCCAAACAAGAACTACATTTTTCATATATTAATTTATATTTTCATGATAAAAACTTAGAATTCGGCGAAGATAAATATTTCACTATTGGCATTCAAAATAGTGACTCTAAATTTACGAACTTAGCGTTGTTGTTAAGCGACGAAAATCCCACAATCGTCAAAATGGCATGCTATGACAATGTCCTTAACTTTAAATATAAAAAAGAATTTTCTGGTTCAATTATTAAAATCACAAACGATTTATTGAATGAGGCCGAGATGTTCAATATAACATCAGCGGTGATTCCTGATGTTGGCGGAATAAGAAAAGAAACTAAATCATATCCGGGAAAAAGCCTAAGAGAAGCTATATTAAATGCATTATGTCACGCTGATTACAGCATGCCATCCAACATCAAAATCGAATTTTATAGCAATAGGGTAGAAATAACAAATCCAGGTGGAATTTGTCGTTATAACGTTGATGATATTTTGTTGGGTATTCAGTCTTTTAGAAATCCAAAGTTAATAGCTTTATTACATAAGCTCGGATTTATAGAGAATTACGGCACAGGCATTAAGAGGATTAGAGAAGCTTATCCCGACTATGATATAAGAACTTTCCTAATCAATAGTCGTCAATGGTTTAGGGTGACTTTGCCAGATTTAAATCACGAAAAAAGTTATTTGGGGGACAATGTCCCTCAAAATGTCCCTCAAAATGTCCCTCAAACAGATTTGGATAAAATTATTGTGGCTATTAGAAAAAACAATCAAATCACGAGAAGCGAATTGGCCAAAACAATTGACAAAAGTGTTAAGACCGTAGCAAGAATCATCAAAGAGTCAAATTGTATAAGTTTTAACGGATCGTCTAAAACGGGTCATTGGGAAATAATTAACAAAAAGGAAGATTAGGCCAAGAAATGAGCCTAGACAGCAGTATTTCTTTAACCGCGTTTATAACGTATTGCAGTTGCACTTTGAATGGATCGTCACCCCATTAGATGGTGGCGCTTGGCTCGGTGAGCATTGGAGGGAATTGAATAAAGTGGAAGAATTATCTGAAGTCATGCAAGTTGCATTTGATGCCATAGCGAAGAATAACTTGATTCCTATGAATAGCGCGGCCGACATAGCCACTGTTCCAAGCGACCTTTTTGCTAAATTTCAGTTGAGTTTTTACAGCAGCCCCGAAGATGCTGTTATTAAATCTTTGGGAATTGAGTAAGGGGGCGACGATAGATGAAAATTGATTTACATTGTCATACCAAACGTTGTAAAAGTGGCGATTCTCCAAAAAGAAATGTCGATTTAACGTCTTTTATTAAAACATTAGAGGATAATGATGTAAAAATCGTGGCTATCACAAACCACAATTGTTTTGATTTGGAACAATATAATTCTTTCCATAGCGCCTCAGAAAAGAAAGAGATACAAGTTTGGCCTGGTGTCGAGTTTGATATTTCATTTGAAGGTGAAAACGGTCACATTCTTTTTATTTCTAACCCTAAGCACGTATTGAAATTTAGCAATTTAATCAATGAATTGATTGGCGATAAATCTCCAGACGATGTTTTGCTAGATTTTAAAAAAGTGATTACGAAATTTAGCGATATAGATATTATCACAATTGCTCATTTCGCTTTGCAAAAAAGCCATGGTTTTTCTGAAAACGCTTGTAAAGAAATGTCAAAGATTGTTCCTGATAATATATTTTTAGTAGAACCTTCGAATATAAGAAGCGTTGGTATTATGTATGCCAATGATATTGATTGCTTTATTGGATCTGATGTTACAGATTGGTCACATTATCCATTTATGAACGTTCCTGAATTAAAAATGCCTATCAATAGTTATGAAAGTTTTCTGCTTTTGTTAAAAAAGGATTCGAGAGTAATAAAGACGTTTCTTAATCAAAAAGAAGAAATCAATTATTCAATTCAACCATTTTTAGATGAGAATAAACCTGATGACACTGAGATTACTTTGCCATTAAGACATGACGTTAATGTTATATTTGGTGGTAAAGGAACAGGTAAGACCAAAATATTAAGAGCTCTTAAGAAAAAAATGGTCTTGGATTTGGGAGAATTAAAAATATCTTCTTATGAAGGCCAAACTAAGGATGAAGACTATAAGAATTTAATTAAGAGACCGTTTAGTTCTTCATATTTCGACTTGCTAAATATTGAAGCTGGAGAAGCTGAATTCAAGGTAATAAAAGAATGGACATCACCTTCTCTTGTGACTACAAATAAATTGTATAAAGGAATTGAAGCACAACAAAATATATCAAATTTTACAAGATTTGGTTTTACTAAAGCCGCTTTTCATGGCGCACTTGATGAAGATGAAATGAAGATGCTAGGTAAGTCATATAAAAATATCAAGCAATCAATAGACACAATTAAAAAAGAAAAACTCGATTTATTTTTGCGACAAACCGATAAAGACCAATTAATTTGTTATCTAGATAAATTATTACTTTCTGTTCAAACGAAATACAGGGAAGCCGTTTGTGATTACTACGCTATTTTTTTACAAAAATACACTATAGAAACTATGAAAGTAATTGCTCAAAGCAAAACTGGAAAGGATCCTATTCCTGCATCAACTGGACTAGTCGATTTTTATATGAATTGCCTAAGGGTTTACCAAGCATCAGAATGGATAACAGATAAGATCTCAACTTCAAGGAAAACAATTAGAGATGAAATTGGAAAAATTCCGGGAAAGGGATCGGTATTCGTTCAGACCGATATTTATCTAGATCCAAGCGCTGATAAAGGCATTAATTATGACCCAACAAAATTAAAATCCTCGAATCTAAAAAAGTGTCTTAAAGATTTAATTCAAATCAAAAATTCCGCTTTTACGTGTAATTTGGCTGAATCAATAGAAACTTTTTCATCAGATAGTGATAACAAAGTAATTTCCTTGAAGGATTTTATGGGTATTAAATCTGATGAAAAAATAGAATGGGAAAACAGCAGCAAGATTGAACACTACGATTCGTCAAGTGGGGAGCGCTCTATGCTTTTGCTTAACTATTCATTAATCGATGATAGTAAAGAAGCATATTTCTTGGATGAGCCTGAAATAAGTGTTGGGCATAAATATATCAATGAAGTTATTGTGCCAAGATTAAAGTATTTAGCAAAGTTAAATAAACTTATTATTATTTCTACACACGATGCAAATATCGCAGTCAGAACTTTTCCTCTAACTTCAATTTATAGAGAATATGGAAAAACATAT
>JAHZFY010000002.1:18635-20412 GCA_019421105.1 bacterium | reverse complement strand
GACCTTAACAACAGATGAAACTTTATCATTGAATTGGACAAAGACAAGTATGGCCTACCTTGAGGGTGGTGAATTTGCATTTAAAGAAAGGAAACAATCTTATGGAGTCTAAAAGAACAATACCAACACGTTTAGAAAAAGTAGAAGGCAAAAATTGCATTATTTTTTCATTTGAAAACAAAGAATTAATAATCGACCTTAATTCAGACAATCAAGATTCACTTAAACATCTTTTTTACAATATGATACACGAACTCTTTAATGGGTTATTTGAAATAGAAAAACCAAAAACAAGCTATGAACCAAAATTATTTTTATATATAGCCAACGATTATATAGACAAACTGAACAACGAATTAGAAGAAATTTGGAAAAAATTACCTCCAGAACTTAAAAACAATTCCGAAAACTAGGCATTTAAGGCGTTATCCAAACACAAATTGAAAGCAATGGTTTGATACAGTGAAAATCGCTGGTCAAACCTTTTTTTGTGCTAAAAATAGGGGTTTTTTAGCCTCAAATGATTAAATTATGATAAATGAGCAAATGCACGAACGCTAGGACAAGCCTCTAATAGGAGTGGTGATTACCACTTGGAAACTCGGAAGTTCACTTAGTCTAGGATTGTTTATCTTTACGGCAAGATCTTATGATTTGAGACTTGTTCAACATGAATATGGTCATACGGTTCAAAGTTTAATCCTTAGACCTCTTTGGTTATTTATGATTGGACTTCCTAATCTCATTTGGTGTGGTTGCTTTAATAAGCATATAGAGAAGAACAATGTCGATTACTATTCTTTCTACACTGAGTCTTGGGCTAACAAATTAGAAAAAAATGTAGTTTATCTCTTGACAAACCATGAAAGATTTGTATGTAAATATTTTAAATGATATACTTAAACCAAGGAGCAAGAGATATGAAACATTTATCATTAATGTTAATTCCAATGGTATTATCTTTTATATTGTCTTTTAATCATGAGGGTGATTATGAAAAAAGTTAGATTATTACTTTTAACACTATTGTTTGCCTTAACTGCTTGTAATCAAAATACTGGGAATTTTAATAATGATCTTCCAAATCGTCAGTTTTCTATATCATATAATTTTGATATCCAGTTGAGATCCGCACAAATAAAATGTGAGTTTGAATATGAAAACGAATATGTTGAAATCATTGATGAAAATTTTAATGAATTTGACACAGAAAATCTCATTGGTGGCGATGAGTTAGTTGTTTATTACGATGATGAAGATATGACTAGCGTAGACCATGTTTTGGTTCACGAAACTTCAATTCTTCCATCCATAGAGGTCGTCAATACGAATGTTCCAGGTGAGATGACAAGAATTGAATTCCTATCAGATGGATGGCTTATTAATTCTGTTGATATTGAATACATTATAAATGCTGATTTTAGTATTACTCCTTTAAATGAGGTCGCATTAGGAACTATTCTATATGGTTCTTATAATGAGTTTGAAGAGAGAGATGGTTATAACTTCTGTCATTTAATCTATGTTTTCTCATTTAATCCGAGAGAATCCATTTAGTTAATATAAAATAAAGAAAGCCTTTAAAGAGGGGGTCAACATTTGATCCTCTTTTTTGTTACGTTGTAACCCCCCATAGAGCCTTAAAGATAGGCGTGGGGTAACGTGATGGGGGACTCACGAAAAATATGGGCCAGGATTTGAGGATATGATGTAAAGATTGGTAAAACATATAAAGGTGAAATTGACTTCGTTGCTATGAAAGATGGTAAGAAATGTT
>JAHZFY010000002.1:12148-18625 GCA_019421105.1 bacterium | reverse complement strand
TGAAAGAGAATTTGGAGCATTTGATTCTGTTCGTGATGCATCGCCAAAGTATGTGTTTAGTCTAGATGAATATGATATGTCAAAGGATGGAATTACTCACTTTAATATTGAAGATTGGCTTTTAAATAAAGTTGATGTAACACTATCATAAGTGTTATAAAGTAAAAATAATTATAAATTTATAACACTTTATTAAAAATCTTTGTAATACAAAATGATTCTTTTATTCAATTTTTTAATAAAACACTTAAAGTTTTTCATAAACACTTTTTATTATGAAAAAAGGTTTGAAAACGCAAAATTACATAGGGTGCAATAGTATAATAGGTAATTAAAATCATATGAGAATCAAAGTATTGGTGCGTTTTTATCGTTATTTTTTGTGATAAAATAGTTAAAACTCTTTAATACATATATTATATTCATATATTAGTTTCTATTTGTAATAGTATGATAAACTTCTAGAATCCAACATATGGAGTAGTATGTATGTTTAGACAAAATTAGTCGATATAATTATATAAAATTTGCTATTCCTACATTGCATCTATATTTAAATATAGATAAATTATTCTTACAATCATTTTTTATTTTGCAAAAATGAAAATTGATTAAAAATGCGAAATAATATTACTTGCTATGCGTTTTGGACGCTCATTTGCAATCACTTAAAAATGTGATAAAGTATATATATCAAAAGAAACTCGTCATAAGAATAAAGACATAAGTTGTTATTTTAAGGGGGTAACATTATGAAGGGTAAATTATTCACACTACTTATTTTGTCCACATCATTACTATTAGCGTGCACACCTGACAAAACACCTTGGGATGCAATGGGGTTCGATGACATTTATGATTTAAATTTCACTGCAAAAGTCGCATCCAAATTCAATGGTAAAGATATTATCAATAAGACAACAGCAGATACCATCATTAAAACTGAAGACGGGCATTATGTTTTTAAATCATTAGATTATTTTGCTTCATTACACGATGAGTTAATGAATGATGAGCATTTAATTAATAATCAAGAAGACCTCAATAAATTCACAATAGAATATGATCAAGAAAATACCGATTCATATTCTATTAATATTTACATTTTATCAAAAAATGATGATACATATCAAAAACAAAAATTGGATACAAAAGATTTATCATTTAATAAAGATAAAGATTCAATTGAATTTACATTAAAAAAACAAGATGGTGTCGATGGATATTGTATTGATTTAGAAACCATTTATATTTTAAAAGATGTTAGAGGATTTATTTATTTCACATCAGCTGTAGTGTTATTTAATTAAGTCTATATAAAGTGTATATTATAAAAAAAATAAAATTACTATGAATAAAAAGGGCACAAGTCAAATCGTGTCCTTTTCTTATATGTCAATATAAAGTAGCTTTTATATCAAAAGTAATATCAAAGATATTAACGGAAATACATATAAGCTTATTAACATAAGACTTAATAGACTTAAATCTATTTTATTTTTGCCATATATTAAATAAAACGATTTAAATGTTTTTTGATATTTAACACTGAAATTGATTAAAAAATAGCTAGCTATTGAAAACATCAAAGTTATTGACGAAACACAAACGGCATAATAAATAATAGAATCGATTAAAAAGTTTTTATATTCATTGAGATACCAATTTAAACGGCTCGATTTAATATTCAAAGTTAAATCATTTAAAGTTATAGTTTCACCTATGTCATTAAAATCTGGCAAATAATTTAAAACAGCTTTAAATTTTACGTTTGAAAAATTAAATGGGATAAATGTTGGATTAGTTCTTGCAAAATCTATAATTCCTTTTTCTTCGTATACAATATTATGGTTTAAGTAATTTTCTAATTGGTCATTATCATAAAAACAATAACCTTTTGGTATGTCTAAATAACCCTTTATTTTTATTTTATATTTGATATTAATATCAAAGATGACGTTTTGAAAATCTATCTTTTTTTGAAATATAAAATCAGCATTGCTGTTTTGATCATATTTGGATAGATATAATTCAAAATCACTAGGATTTTTACTAAAGTTCAAATCATGATTATATATATCACTTAGATATATATTTTCCATTTTACTGTTATTTAAATATATGCCGTTATTATTTTCAAATAATGAAATTAAATCAACATACACTTTTTTAAACTGCTCATTATCGTTAAAAAAATGCAATGTATTATAAGTGGCACGAATTTCTTTATCATCTTTATATAGTGATGGTTCGACTTGATAATTAAAAATATCGTTTTGATACTTGGCGTTGACATCGTTTAGTTCAAGACTAGAAAAAGATATTGAAGTGATGCAAAACAAAAGATTGATTAAAAATAGCCAGATATAATTGCACTTTTTGAAAAATAGTTTAATCAACGAAATAGGAGATTGCTTTTTATGTTCAATGTTAGATAGTAATGGTGCGGTTTTAAAATTACTGATGATTCTTTTCTGATCTATAGTTAATTGTTGATTACAATATTTTTCAATTAGATTTCTATGATGCGAAATCATTAGATAATTACAATTATTCTTACTGAGAATAGAATAATAATTATCGGAATTTGCTAAATCTAAATGATTATCGATTTCATCAATAAAAATCCAATCATTTTTAACAATTAGTGACATATAACAAATAATTCTTTGTCTTTCTCCTGCGGACATATTTGTTATTTTTTGGTTTACGATAGTATCTATTTTTAATTTTTTGAGCAAATCTTCGTCTATTTTTTTATTGATTAAACAAATGTTTTCTTTTCCGGATGCGTTTTCAAATAAACTAAAGTTTTGTTCAAAATAACTGATCGAAGTTTTATCTAAACTATATAAAGACTTTAACAACGTTGTCTTACCGGTTCCATTTTCCCCTAATAGGCAAACAAATTGGTCTTTTAATTCGACATCGATATTGTCAAATATTATTTTATTATATTTTTTTGAATAATTTGTTAAACCAAGATTGAATTTTTTCTCCATTGAAAAATTCTCCAATAATTATCAACAATAATGATATTAAAATGAATGCCCAATTGTAATTGATGGCCAAGTCGACATTAAAAAATTGTAGATTAGTTAATACATCATTAAATATTGTATTGTTTAACAATAGTTCAAGTGGCGTAGCAAATATAAGCACCGTTAAAATCGATATAACCAATCCAATAAAAACATTAACTATTTTAAATTTGTTTGTCTTGATATAAAGCAAATCAAAAGTGGTGTATAAGTTATACGAACGTTTAACTAAAATTGCAGAGCACGCCAATAATAATCCGATGATAATAACACTAATAATCACAAAGACAATAAACATCTTTTCCATGTTTTCTTTTCCGGCAATTAGACTCGCATGATGCTTTATATATTCGTCTTCAAAGCCAAAAGATAATTCAGCTTTAAAACCAAGATTATTTTGGTTCATATCAGTTAAAATTTCATCCATTTTTGTATAATCATTACCAATTACAGTTACGATGTAACCATAGATAGGTGAAATATAACTATAATAGTCATTATGATTAAAATAAATTGAATCATCTACGACATCGGTCAATATTGCAGAAATTATAAATTCATGACCATTAATGTTTGTTTTTTTGCCTATTAATGTTTCTAATGATTCGGTGTTAAACATTTTTATCGCTCTATTTTTTGAAACGATAATATTTGAATCTTTGACATTTAAATTACCTAAATAATTAAATTTATTTTGTATTAAAAAATTTAAATCCTTTATGCAAAAGTAATTTGATAGATCATAACGATCAAAAGCATATGCAAAAATGTTTTGATTAGATGAAAGATATTCATCATATTGTTGAATCGATATATTTTTGTCTTTGGTTGCACATACATATTCATTATCATAATTAAAAACGTAGTCAGGATATTTTGCAGATAATTTTAATATAATATCGCCATCATCTTTAATTTTTAATCCTCGTTTAGCAATGATTACAGAATCATTTTTTTGATATTCTTTCGTTTCATCAATCACACGTATTTTAGGATTAATATTTTTATAAAAATCAGGAAATGATATATTCGAACAAAAAAACGTTTTAGTATTAGTTATGCCCTCAATTTTTATTTCTTCATTAAAGAAAACATCAAAAACCTGACAACCAACCTTAACCACAATAGGCTCAGTTTTATAATCATGGTTTAGAATCGCTTCTTTTATTTGAGAATCTGAATACTTTGGATATAAATTATTAAAATGCATAATTAAATACGGATTAGAAGAAGATGAATACATCGATCCTTCAGGAACATTAATATTTTGAGAATATAGTTCATCTAAAATATAATTTTTGTTTCCGACTCCAAAAAGGAATATATCAGGAAAACGATAAAATTCTTCCACGGTTGCATGTTCATTACTAGCAATCAAATCATATGTATCATACAAATGCTCTTTATCAAGTTTTATTTTTGTTGGCTTAAGTGAAATTTCAGTTTTAGCATTAAAAATCCCTAACGTATCAATAGATGTTCTAGTTTGATTTATGGATTCAAAACCTGAGAATAGCAAAGAAATAAAACAAAAAACTAAAGTAAAAATCGCTAAAAAAGAGTATGTGATGGAATTATGTTTTAAAAAAATATGATTTTTGTTATTGAATTCAATCTTTTTATCTAATAAAACTTCCTTTTTATTAATGTTAGTTATGATGTCTTTTTTGTCTAATTCGCCATTTTTTAAAAGATATACAGTTCTATTGCATTCAAATTCATCGTGATGAGTGCTAACAAAAACTAAACGATTACAAGAGATTTCTTCAATAATTTCTTTTATCACTTGTTTATAATTTTCATCAATAAAAGAGAATGGCTCGTCAAAGAAATAAATATCTGAAGGAGTGGATATAATCATATAAAAATATAATCTTCTTTGTTCGCCCTTTGATAATTTATTAAAAGGAGTATTTAAGAGTTCTTCGATTTTTAAACGCTTATAATAATCATCAATATAATTTTTATGTTTTGCTAAAGCAAGTAGGTCTTTTATACAAAATTTATTATTGAAATTTGTAAAAGCCTTCATACATACTTTTTTACGAGTCTTAAAAATGTCATTAGAATCTAAAACATGTAAAGCAGTCGTTTTTCCACAACCAGATTCTCCAGTAAAAAGAATCAACCCCTTTTCAAAGTTGTCATCAATTTGTATATCTAATTTAAAATTCCTATATTTCTTAAATAATTTCATACGATTAAACCGATATTATGCACTCACTAAACGAGTTAATGTTTATGACATTTATTTTTATTATTTATTTTATTGTATGATGAAATCGATAGAATAAAAAGAAAAAAATGACGATTGTTATTTGTTAACTTGTCTTGATTTTCCCTGTATTTTTAAATAAAGACTACCCATTGAAATCAATATAATTGATATACCTATCAAAAAAATGTAATAAAAAAACTGCTCATAAAGAGCAGTTTATATAACACGATTAATGCAGTTTATTTATGTCTATAACCACATTTTGGGCAAACGCCGTTTTCATTCAAGGAAATTCCACATAATGGACATCTATCGATTTTATTATCAGTCTTAAATTCTGCGCTCGCAGCATTGACGCCACTTGTGAATGTGAGTTTGACGAGATTTAATTTATCTTTTAATAGATCATAGACGATTTTAATCATTCCTTCGACAGTCATTGTTTCTTTTGTAACGACTAATCTACATTCTGGATATGCTGTAGCTAAACTTGTTTTAAAAGCAGGACCTTTCATAACATTATTTGGGTGACCATTTTTGATGCCTTGTTTTTCATATACTTTTAAAATAGCAGGTAGTAATGGATCATCTTCTCTTAAAATTAATGCATGGTCAAAGTTTTTTAATACTTCCCAAGCTGTTTTTTGTATTTCATTACATGGGAATACCATATTAACACCTTCATTGACTGTATCTTCTACCTCAATAGTTAATACACCTGTATGACCATGTAGGTATTGTGCTTCTCCTTTAAAATTTAAAAAGCGGTGTGCGTATTGCAATTCTAATTTAGTGATACTTCTCATTTTTTAATCTCCTTTTTGGCAATCATTACATATGCCTTTTAAAATTATGTCTGAATTATCAATATGAAGAGTGGAAGAAAGGCTTTTTTCTAGACTTTCCATTGAATGTAACATTTCATCAGTTGCAGGTATATCCACTATTTTTCCACACCTGGTACATTTAAAATGAAAATGTTTTGTGCAAAGATCATCGTATCTAACTTGCTCATCAAAATCCAATTTCAAAAGTCTTTGTTGTTCAGCCAATTGCTTTAACACTCTATAAACAGTTGCTTTTGAAATGTTTGGATAATTCAAGTGTACTTGAGTATAAACATCCTCTGCAGTCGGATGATTTTTTAGTTGGCAAACAGCTTGATAGATGATTTGCTTTTGTAAAGTTAATCGAGTTTCTTTCATTTAACACCTCTTA
>JAHZFY010000002.1:8196-12138 GCA_019421105.1 bacterium | reverse complement strand
TAATAATAATTACCTATTGATAATCATTACTAATAGTATAACCGATTTTATTACCATTTCAATACTTTTTTAATATTTTAGATAAAGGTGGGTTATAGAATGCGTAAATAATAATATTAAAATAATTTGCTCAAGTAATCGAAATTGTATTATATGCACACGCTATATATTGATGAAACAAAAACAGAGCGATAGATTTTTAATTGCTGTTTCACTTTTTTTGGTACATATTTTGAAAACTGTTAGTTCGACATATTAAAAGTAAAGATTTATAGAAAGGCTTAACAAAGAAATTAGCATATCTTGACAAATCTATCCATATCATTAACAATATCAGTAAAGGTACAATTTACGTAAGGATGTAAAAATGAGAAAGAAAATAATTAGTTTGCTTGCAATCTTACTTTTGAGTTTAACTTCTTGTTCTACAAAAAGAACTAATGTCATTATTGATGGCCACTATATTGGAGTTGATTCCAAAAAACAATCGGTTTCATGCGACTTGTTTATTGAACAAATATCAGAAAACGATTATTTGACTTCAAATGGTAAAAATGTGATTAAGGATGCTATTAACGACAATTATTTTTCACTTAAATTAATTGTTAATTTTTCTAAAAGTGATATTCAACAAATTGATTTTTTACATTTTAAGGACGCATATGATAGCGCTAATGGAACACCTATCAGTTATGTTGATAATAATAATTGTTGGCTGACTCCTCACACTTCTTTAAATAACAAGTTATTGCCTAAGGAAGAATGTTATTACTCTATTAATCTTAATGTTAGTGGTTTTGAACTATTTGTGTATTTGTTTGCTGCTGAGGCTAATTTATAAATTTTTATTGAATAGCATTCAATTTTTTGCTTGTAACAACTTATCTATTTTGGACATATTGTAGCTAAACTTGCTTATCAAATTTTAACTTTGAAAGTCTTTGTATTATAGCTAATTTAATAAATAGTTGCTTTAAAAAATTTGGATAATATTAGCGAATTTACGAATAATAGTCTATTTTTCTTTATGAATAATTTAATGGATGATTTTTTAGGATAATCAAGTTTTTATTTCATCGCCATTTATAATAATTTAAATAAAGGCGATCAATATTTCGATATAATATTATTAAATGATTAAAGTTTAAAATATTTTTTCAAACATTTTATTGATTTTAATCGTCATATATTATGAAAGGATAAAATGAATATATTTAATATTTCACACATAACTATAAAATATTTCTTTTTAAAAGATGAACAGGCAGTCAAAGAAGTATATAACAATACTTACCGTTTGTTATTTCATATTGCCTATTCTTTATTAGGAAGAAAAGAAGATGCTGAAGATTCGGTTATGGAGACTTATTTAAAAGCTTTAAAATATGACGGCAATAAAATTAAAAAGCCAAGCAAATTTATAAGTTTTTTATGTTCAATTTGTCGCAACACCAGTTTAGATTTAATAAAAAAGAAAGAAAAAGAAATATTAATAGGAAACGAAGAAAAATTTGTTACAAATGAACATCATTCATACATCATTAAAGAAATAGAAAAAATTTTAAATAAAGATCAATATGATGTATTTATGTATAGGGCATATTTTGGTCTTTCTTACAAAGAAATATCTTCTTTAGTTAATAAAAAAGAAGGACGATGTCGATCTATTTTTATAGAAGCTAAAAAGACAATTAAAGAACATAAGGAGATTTTTTATGAAAAAGAAAATTTTTAAAGAGTATGAAAATTCTCATCCTATCAAACCATTTGATGAAACATTTAAAGATGTTGAGTTTAACGACAATAAATACAAACACAAATTTATAAGAAACAGAGTGTTTAAAATTGTTGGTTTATCTTTAATTGGTGCATGCGCGATTGTTATTATCATACCTTTTGTCGCGGTTTTAAGCATCGGTTTAAGGTTTGAAGAACACCTCAATTATCAAAAAAAGTCATTCTCCATTCCAGAGATTAAAGATATGGATTTAAAAGAAATAAAAAGATTAACTTCAATTGAATATCCAACTTTAAATATGAAAGATGAAAAAGTAACAAAAGACTTTGTTTTAGATGTTAATAATTTTGCATACAAGGTTTTTAATAATGGCATAAACCAGCCCAATTTTGGTTATTCTCCAATTAGTTTATATATGCACTTTGATATCTTATCAACATTAGCAAATGATGAGTATCAGCCTATCTTTGATGATTTATTAGGTGGTGATTCAAATTCTCGTTTAGAAAATGTTGTTAATACTTTTTTAGTAAATTTTTATCAAAATGATGATTTAGGCACTTATATGTATAATGGTTTGTTTTTAGATGATTCGATAAACACAACAAACTACTATTTAAACGAATTAACCAAAAGATATGTTGAAACATATCAACTTAATTTACAAAACGATAATCACATAAATTTTATGAAGCAATGGGTCAATGATCATAGTCCAATAAAAAATATTACTAATGAAGATTTAGATATAGACGATGGAACTATTTTTTATTTATTTTCATCATTATATTTTGTCAATAAATGGAAACACACTTATGATAGTGATAACACGTCTTTAAAAACTTTTACCAATATTGATAATACCATTAGCAATGTCGAGTTTATGACACATGCGTATTATGGTGAAGTTTATGAATATGATGATTACATTTCATTTTATGATTATTACGCAAGTCATGATTATCGAGTACAATACATTTTTAATAAAACCGCAAATGATTCGATATTCGATATCATCGAAAGCAATAATTTTTTGAATAAAGATGAAAGTGAAAAATCATTCGCACCAATAGAATTAACAATGCCAAAATTTTCATTTAAAAATAATATTGATTTTTCTGATATATTAAAAGATGAACTACCATCATTATTTGATGAAAACAGCCATATTTTTAATGAAGCATTTGGACTAAATGAAAACATTAATTCTTTTTTAGAATATACAAAACAAAAAAATGAAGTTATTTTTAAAGAAGAAGGAACAAAGGTCAAGACGTTAACATTTTCATCGGGTGAAACGAATACAAGTGCTCCATCTTTACCGAATTTAGGATATGTGATTAAACTGGATAGTCCTTTTATATACATCATTAAAGATTTAAATAATATTCCTATTTATATAGGTGTAGTTACAAATCTTTAAATTATATAGAATTTTATTTAATATATTATTAAGAGGATTGAAAAATGAAAAAAGCATTGATGTTAGTGTTCTCCTTATTCGCTGGGATAATGACGTTAAGTGGTTGCGTAACTTCAAAACCTGTTATTAAAACTACTAAAGGTTCTTTTACTTATCATAATGTATATCATTATGTACAAACAGATGATGGAAAAGAACTAGCCTTAGGATTATGGGGCGATTATTATGGATTAGATAGCAGATTGTTAAATGCACTTGAATATAAATATAGACAAAAATATTATGTTGCAGGTGATATTTTAAATTATGAAATACAAGGTGATTTTGCACCAATTAAAGATATATTTCCATCAACTTTAGAATTAGAAAAAGATGCAAAAATAGTAAGTGTAAGTTTAACTCCAGCCAATATTATTAAAGTTAAAGCAAGTGAAATAAAAGTAGAGGAAAATAATGAACTCATTACTGGAGGCACAGCTAATACTATTAAAGATTATATTATCACTAGCACAGCGGGAGATTTTATCCATCTTAAAGATAATAATCATGAATATTTATATTTAAGCACTCAAGTAGTGAATACTGAGTGTGATGGATATGCTACGATTGGTTATAGTTTATATACTTTTAATCCAAATGAAATAAATAATCATGATGAAGAAAAAGTTTCATGTTGGGTTTTTAATGACAAAATAATTAATAATGAACATAAAAGGGTAGAAACTAAAATATATGAACATTCCCTAATTTCAATACTTAACATTTCTTTTAATAAAAACAT
>JAHZFY010000002.1:0-8186 GCA_019421105.1 bacterium | reverse complement strand
ATGTTGAAATTATTTATGATAAAGAAGCTTTTGACGTTATTGGTATCCATAAAAAAGACAAAAGAGATAGAAATACTGAGTTTTCTATTATTAGTAAAAAACTTGGTGAGCATTCATTAAAAATAAAAGCATTTGAATACACTTGGTTTTTAGATGTTAACGTAAAAGAAAATGACGTTACTTTTGATGAAGAAATTGACCTAACAAATTATAGCGAATTTTTAAACACTTTGAATGGATTTAAATATCATAGTGCTAGTAAAACTGCATCAACAAATGATGATGAAATAATATTTGATTTTGATACATATAACGATGAGTATATTGACACTTTAAAAGATGATTGTTATTATCCAAGTTATTTTCCTGATGCTCCGAAATCTAAAATTATGAATCGTCAAATCAAAATAAAAAATGATGTCGATTCTATCCATCATATGAGCATTTCCGTTAGTGAGATTGATCCAGGGTGCACTAATCCATTAGATAGAGTGAAACATGCATTTTATGATATGGTTAAAATAAGTGACACTTATAAAATATATACTTTTAGCTTACGCTTATATACATTAATTGATTATGGATATGTAACCCCTTATTCTTATGAAGTCAATGGTTTGAAATTCGATATATTAAAACAAAATGATGATTTATATGCATTTTTTAATGACGGAACATATTTTTACTCTTTTATGATTTATTATGATATGAGTAGAAGCGCTTAAATTATTATTCTTTTTTAAAATTTTAATAAACCTTATTTGAATTTTTAAAACTCATAAATAAAAATACTATCGATAGAATTGATACTATTAACTCTGAACATGGTAGGGCAATCAAAACACCATTGATATCTAAAATTAATGGCAAAAGCAATATTAAAGAGCTGCTGATTAATATTCCCTTTAAAAAAGATATGAGCAGAGCTTGTTTATGATGCATGGTCGATTGTAGATAATAAATAGATAAAATAGAAATACCTAAAGGTATATATACAATAAAGAATAGTCTAAATATCAATGGAGCAGCTTTTATTATTTCATCGGTTGTCGCGATGAATATTTTGCTAATTTGAATTGGCAATAATTCACCAAGTAAAGTAAATATAATTCCAAATATAATAGTGGTGATAAATGACATTTTTAAAAATGTCTTATTGCGATTAAAGTTTTTAGCGCCATAATTTGATGATACAAGTGGTTGTATGGCTTGACCAATACCACTAAATACAGCGGTGAATAATTGAAAAATAGTGATTAAAACACCATATATTGCTAATTCAGTATTACTACCATAATTCATAATTTGATTATTCATCAATATCGCGATGATCACTGTGCCTAATTCAATGATGCCTGAACCAAAACCAACTCTTAAAATTTTCCCTAATCCTTTTAAAAATGAATGTGGTTTGACTAATCTTAAATTACATTTTTTTCTAAAAAAATGAGCGGACATAATAATTGTTTGAACAATAACACCAATGACAGTAGCAATACCTGCGCCAGACATTCCAAAACCTAATGGGAAAACAAAAAACCAATCGCCAAATATATTGATACACCCGCCAGTAATTACTGCACTCATCACAAGATTTGGGGCGCCATCATTTCTTATAAAAGCACCTAAAAATGTTGGAGCGATAAAAAACGGAAAAAAATAAATCAGCCATTGAGCATAAGATATGACATATGGCATTACTTCTTCGTTTGCGCCAAAAAAAGTAAAGATTGGTTTATAAAAGAAAATCATAATGAGCCAAATTAACACTGTGATTATAGATATTAAAATTGTTGCGGTGGTAAAATAGGCATTTCCTTTTTCATTATTACCTTCTCCTTTTGATTTGCTCATTTGAACAGATCCGCCTATCCCAACCAGTATAGAAAAGAAAGCAAACACACCATAAAAGGGTGTGACAATTGCCATTGCAGCAGTGCCTAATGGACCTTCTGATTGCCCGACCGCAATAGTGTCAACAAAAGCATAAATTGAAACAACTAATGCGCTTAAAGTTGAGGCGGTTAAAAATCTAAAAAACAATTTTTTAGGGTTATCTTTTAAAAAGTCCATAGCTACCTCCTATTAATCAAAATAAATTACATTTGTTTAAATGATTTGCTACAATAAAAATGTAAACTATGCCCTAAGGGCAAAGTCAACAAGGAAATCGTTATGGAAAATTATTTATCTATAGGGGAAGTAGCAAAAATTAAAGGAATTAGCTGTAAGGCTTTAAGATATTATGAAAAAATCGGCATTTTAAAACCAGTCATGATAAATCAAGAAACAGGATATCGATATTATAGCAATGACCAACTTGTTATCATCGATATTATTTTGACATGCATGGATTTTGATATCCCTTTAAAGCAATTTAAGAATTATATAAAAAAAGATAATAGTTTTGATTTAGAAAAATTATTAGTTGACGGCAATAAATTAGTTGAAGCTAAAATTAAAAATCTACAATATAAAAAACAGTTTTTATTAGATTTATCTTTAAATGCAAATAGATCGGATAAAATAAAAAATAATCAAGACTTTTTTATAGAAGAATTTAAGAAAAGATATTTTTTAATTTTACCAAGTAGCGATGATTTTAAAAATTATAGTCAAATAAGCAAAACATATACTGATTTAGTATTTCAATGTAAGTCATTAAATTCTTCTGATGGTTTAAATCAAGGAATAATCTATTTAAAAGAAAACGATAAACTCTTGTCTTATGCTTTTTTACAAGTTTCTAATTTAAATGATTCTCCTAATAATTTATATATAGTGCCAAGTAAAAAGTATAAGTGTAAGGTTTTAACTTTAGATGAACTAAATAAAATTGATAAATTTAAAAATGGGATGATTATAAAAGAATTATTTGAATTAAATTTATCGCCACATAAGCGTTTATTCGAACTACAGATTCCGATAGATTAATCTTTATAATCAAATAATACATCATAAAAATCTAATCGTTTACTAACATAAGACATATACCAATTATAATTGTCTAGAACAAGTTTTTCATAATCTTCAGCATATTTGGTATACCAAATTTTAGAATCATTAATTATGTATTCTTGATATGTAGCAAAATAACGTTTCGCTTCATTTATTTCGTGTTCGATAATGTTATGATTTCTGATCCATCTTTTATTTATCAACTTTTGAGCTCCATCAATATCTAAAAATAATTTCCACCAGTCAAAGTTATAAAATCTATCTTCCACATTATCAAGAGTGTAATCTTGATTAGGTTCTAACGACCATTTTCTTGAACAGGTGTAATCAAAATCCCAAGATGGACCAAAAACTAGTTTCGAATCTTTTGATAAGCGGTGCATGTATGTCGATCTACCTGCATGGTCAGTGTTTCTAAAAAATTCTGCGAGGGTAAAAAAATCTATGAACGAATTTATATCAACGTATTTTGAGAATGCATCAATATTTTTATCTTCCAAAGTTTTTCGACATTTTGTTATGTAGTCTTGAATATAATTAAATTGAGGGTCAGTTAAACCATCATCTCTTTTTGGTTCATCAATTTTATATATTAAATCAGTTTTACCGTCCCCATCATAATCAAAAACATCTGTCTCTCCTAAGACAAAATAATCTTGACCTTCAACGCCATCTTTAAAAGCATATGTATCCATTTCCACGATGAATGGAATCTCGCTATCTTCATTTGAAAAGTCTTCAAATTCGATTCTATTTTTCTCGTCTTTGATATCATCGATTAGGTAATATAGACCTTGATCTACATTGTCTATTATTAAATGAACCGGTCTTAATTTAGGTGTCCAACGATCATTTTGAGCCATGGTTGATGAGATGGTCAAAGGTAAATAATCCCTTAATTTATCAGGAGATGGAAAACTCGCTAATAGATGAAAAATCTTATGTTCATTTCCATTTATTAAAGCCTTTTTATCTTTAAATTTTAACTTGTATCCTTTTTTATCAAAATATCTAGAAGATGTTCCGCGTATTCTTGCTTTAGCCTCTTCAAATTCAAAACCATATGATTCATCACCTTTTAATTCAGCTTTTATTTTAATAGTAGCGTAATCCTTATATTCTTCATCATCCTTGCTTGGCAATTTTTTTCCATCAGTTTCAAAACTGATAGTTGGAATATCTTTTGGATAATGTCTAGTAATTGAAACATAAGTTTCAAAACTGCAACTTAATAAAAATAAAGGAACAAAACATAGTAAAGCTAACTTTTTCATATTTTAATATTAGCATGTAATTTATTGCAATAAGAAGCATTAAGTTTTACTATCCATACAATTTTAGTTATCATTAATATATGAAATTTATTTCTTGGAATGTCAATGGTTTAAGAGCGTGCATCAAAAAGGGATTTTTTGATTTTTTTAACAAGATGGACGCTGATATATTTGCTATACAAGAAAGCAAAATGAAACAAGAACAAAAAGACTTTGATGTAAAAGGTTATTTTGAATACTGGAGCAGTGCAATTAAACCTGGATATTCAGGAACAGTTATTTTTTCAAAAATTAAGCCAATCGATGTTATTTATGGAATTGATGGTAAATATAATGATGAAGGTAGGATTATCACTTTAGAATTCGACAATTATTATTTTATATGCTTATATTCTCCTAATTCAAAAGATGGTCTTTTAAGACTTCCATATCGAATGGATTTTGAAGATGATTTAAGAAATTATTTAACACGTTTAAACAAGAAAAAAAGTGTTGTATTGTGTGGTGATTTAAATGTTGCACATAAACCAATCGATTTAAAAAACCCAAAAGCTAATGAAAGAAATGCTGGATACACAATCGAAGAAAGAAATAAGTTTGATTCTTTACTAAATAGTGGTTTTATTGATTCTTTCCGTTATTTGAATCCTGATAAAATCCAATATACTTGGTGGTCATATCGTTTTAATGCTAGAAAAAATAACGCTGGTTGGAGAATTGATTATTTTATAGTTTCTGATAATTTAAAAGATAAGTTAAATAATTTTCATATTCATGACGATGTTTTAGGAAGCGATCATTGTCCTATTGAATTAAATATTGATCTATAATTTTTTTATTGTTTGACAGTTGAATAATTGTTCAACTATAATATTTATGGAGGTAGTGATATGAAAGCGGATACACCAATTATTAATGAAGAAGTGGTCAAAAAAACCAAAGCCAATTTACCTGATGAAACTTTGATTTATCAAGCAAGCGATTTTTTTAAGATTTTTGGCGATTCTACCAGATTGCATATCATATGTGCCTTAGAAAATAATCCTATGTGCGTTGGTGATTTATGCAATGTGTTAGATATAAGTAAAAGCGCTGCTTCGCATCAATTAAATATCCTTAAACTTAACAAAGTTGTCAAATATAAAAAAGTTGGGAAAAATGTCATATACGAGTTAGACGATGAACATGTTTCTAATATTATCGATATGGCAATAGAACATTTAAAGGAGAAATAAAATGAAACATACATATTTAATAAGTGGACTAGATTGTCCAAACTGCGCATTAAAATTAGAAAAACAAATTAGCAAAGTTGAAGGCGTAAATAGTTGTTCAATTAATTTTTTAGCAAACAAATTAGATATAGACATAAGCAATGATTGCATGGGGGAAGTTAAAACAATCTGCTCAAATTTCGAAGATGGAGTTAGTTTAAAAAGGATTAAGTAAATGAGTAAAAAAACATTTTTAATGTTTAGAATTATCGTTTCAACTATTGCGTGTATAGCATTGTTAATCTTACATTTTTCAATTGGAAACAATTTGATAAATTCTTATAAAATAAACGATGTAATTTTATTACCAATTACTTTGCTTTTTTATATTTTTATCACATACGATATGTATATTAAAGCATTTAAACAAATCTTTAAAAAAGATGTTTTCAATGAAGTTTTTTTGACTTTGATTGCCTCGATTGCTGCAATTGCAATTGGAGAATTTGTCGAAGGTTTAGCAGTGGTTTGCTTTTTTCAAATTGGTGAAAAATTTGAATCATATGCAGTTAATAAAAGCCGCGATTCAATCAAATCCATAATTGAATTAAGACCTGATCAAGTTACTTTATATAAAAACGGAAAAGAAGAAGTAGTCGAACCATTTGATGTTAATGTTGGAGATATATTTATTGTAAAAAGTGGAGAAAGAATACCTTTAGATGGTGTAGTTATTAAAGGTGAATCAAGCCTAGACACATCTTCTTTAACAGGCGAAAGTATTCCAAGGCATATTAAAGAGGGTCAAGAAGCATTATCGGGAGTTATAAATATTGGTTCTCCATTGATAATAAAAGCCACAAAACCATTTTATGATTCGACGATTAATAAAATTTTGGATTTAGTAGAAAACTCAAGTTTAAATAAATCTACTTCTGAAAAATTTATCACTAAGTTTGCTAAAGTATATACTCCAATCGTCATAGCTTTAGCTTTTATTGTTGCCATAATTCCTCCTTTATTTATCGGGTATAATAACATAGATGTTTGGACTAGATTTATTAGAAGTGGGGCCTCATTTTTAGTTATATCTTGTCCTTGTGCATTGGTTTTATCTGTTCCGATGTCTTATTTTGTAAGCTTAGGCAAGGCTAGCAAATATAAAGTGTTGATTAAGGGAAGTAGTTATTTAGATAAATTAAAAGACCTAGATATTGTTGTCTTTGATAAAACTGGTACTTTAAGCAAGGGCAATTTTGTTGTAAATGAGATTGTTTTTGAAGATGGTTATGATGAAAATATTTTAAAAAAGTTAGTTTTTGCAGGGGAATATTTTTCAAAACATCCAATTGCGGAGGCGATCAAAAATTCGTTTAGTTTTGATATTAATGAAAAAGATATTAAGGATTATAAAGAAATACAAGGTAAAGGTATCATCTTAACTTATCAAGATAAATCGTTGCTTTTAGGTAATGAAAAATTGATGGAAGACTTTAATATTTCTTATAAAAATCAATCCACGCCATTTACTATAATTTATTGCGCTTATGATAATCGCTTTATCGGTTATATAACTATACAAGATGAGATTAAAAAAACCTCGATTATTGGAATTAAAAATTTATATAAAAACGGAATTAAATCCACCTATATGTTAACTGGAGATAATTCATCGATTGCCAAAGAAGTAGCATTTGAGGCTAATATCACTCATTATAAAGCTGAATTATTGCCTTTAGACAAGCTGAACCAATTAAAACAAATAAAAAAAGAAAATAAAAAATCAACCATTGCATATGTTGGAGATGGTGTTAATGATGCACCTTGCTTACTTGAAGCAGATATCGGTATTTCAATGGGGGTTAATGGAAGTGATGTCAGCATTGAATCAAGCGATGCAGTCATCATGGATGATAATTTAAACAATCTCCATATTGTCAAAAAAATCGCTAAGAAAAATCATATTGTCGCAATTGAAAATATTTGTTTTGCTCTAATTATAAAAATAGGAGTCATGATCTTATCATTAATACCTAATCTACCTATTGAACCTTATATTATGTGGTTTGCTATTTTTGCAGACGTTGGTGTCACTATTTTGTGCGTTTTAAATTCTTTAAGATTAATGATCAAGAAATATTAAATATCTTATAAGCAAGAGGCACACATATAAAAGTTATAACGATAGGCAAAGTCATAAATAGGGACAAAAATAATTCTTTTGAATAGCCATTATAGTATTTAAATGAAACATAAAATACCACAGCGCCTATTATAAAAACAATAAAAGACACTATATAAAAAATTAGCACTTTTCCTTTTTCTTTACCTTTTTCAAAAATTAAATCAACAGCAGTGAAAATGATACTTCTCATATTTCCAGTCATCATTGTTGTGTTGATTGGATAAGCACTGATTTTTGTAAATGCCGAAAATTGAAAAGCTCCAAACAAAGCGATAAATGCATTAGCGATATAATCGTATTGATTAGGTTCAAAATTGATGATTGTTCCATTGTCATTTTTTGGTATGAATATTAAAGGTATCAAAAATAGCCCATCTAAAATTAAAGTAATGGTGTAATGTTTTTGTTTATTTCCTTGCAATAATTTAAACATGAGTCTATTTAAAAATAATCCAATAACAAATATCAATATGACTGTAAGCCTATATAACCCAGCGTTATATGACCCATCAATAAAATTGATTAACATCGTAATAAGATTACCCGTTTGCATGC
>JAHZFY010000019.1:15157-15816 GCA_019421105.1 bacterium | reverse complement strand
TATTACAAATATTACATCGGCTCCAATATCAAATTTTGCAAGTTATAACTGGGCAGCTTTAGCGTGTGGTCTTGTAGCTTTATTTACAACGGCTATAGCCAGTCATTATGGAAAGGGCACTATTAAGTTAATTCCATTTGTCATCGGTATGGGAAGCGGATATATCTTTGCAAATATTTTGACTTTAATTGGATATTATGGATGTGGTAATCCGTATTTTAATATTGTCGATTATAGTGCGTTAATCAATATTTTTTCAAAAGAAAACATCAGTTTTGCAAGCTTTTTTAATTACAACTTATTTGTTCCAAATTCTGATGAAAGTTTTATCTTTTTAAGATTTGAAGAAATTGCAAAATTTGATTGGGCCACAATTGGGACAGTCGCTTTATTATTCATACCTGTTTCTTTGGTTACAATGTGTGAACATATAGGCGATCATGAAAATTTAGGAAACATTATCGATAAGGATTTATTAAATGGCGAACCAGGAATGGCTAGAACTTTGGCTGGAGATGGTATTGCAACAGCGGTAAGTGGTGCGTTGTGTGGCGCAGCAAACACGACATATGGAGAAAATGTTGCAGTTATAGGCATGACAAAAATTGCGTCTAGTAAGGTGGTCTTATTGGCTGCGATATTTAGTATCATCATTGGAT